>NZ_JAMYPT010000010.1:230000-250459 GCF_040320505.1 Mesorhizobium sp. M0678
GTACCGTGAGGGAAAGGTGAAAAGCACCCCGACAAGGGGAGTGAAAGAGTACCTGAAACCGATTGCCTACAAACAGTGGGAGCCCGCAAGGGTCACCACGTACCTTTTGTATAATGGGTCAGCGACTTAGTGTGACGAGCAAGCTTAAACCGATAGGTGTAGGCGCAGCGAAAGCGAGTCTGAACAGGGCGTTCAGTTCGTCGCATTAGACCCGAAACCGAGTGATCTAGCCATGAGCAGGTTGAAGGTAAGGTAACACTTACTGGAGGACCGAACCCATAACTGTTGCAATAGTTCGGGATGACTTGTGGCTAGGGGTGAAAGGCCAATCAAACTCGGAAATAGCTGGTTCTCCGCGAAATCTATTTAGGTAGAGCGTCGACCGAATACCCCAGGGGGTAGAGCACTGGATGGGCTAGGGGTCCTCACCGGATTACCAAACCTAACCAAACTCCGAATACCTGGGAGTAATAGTCGGCAGACACACGGCGGGTGCTAACGTCCGTCGTGAAAAGGGAAACAACCCTGACCTACAGCTAAGGTCCCCAAGTTATGGCTAAGTGGGAAAGGATGTGAGGATCCCAAAACAACCAGGATGTTGGCTTAGAAGCAGCCATCATTTAAAGAAAGCGTAACAGCTCACTGGTCTAAATAAGGGTCTTTGCGCCGAAAATGTAACGGGGCTAAAGCCATACACCGAAGCTTAGGGTTTGCAGCAATGCAAGCGGTAGCGGAGCGTTCTGTAAGCTGATGAAGCCATACCCGTGAGGGGTGGTGGAGGTATCAGAAGTGCGAATGCTGACATGAGTAACGTAAGGGGAGTGAGAGACTCCCCCGCCGAAAGTCCAAGGGTTCCTGCTTAAAGCTAATCTGAGCAGGGTTAGCCGGCCCCTAAGTCGAGGCAGAAATGCGTAGACGATGGGAACCACGTTAATATTCGTGGGCCTGGAGGAAGTGACGGATCATTGAGGTAGTCCAATCTTATCGGATTGAAAGGGCTGCTGCGTGGTTCCAGGAAATAGCTCCTCCTTATAGACCGTACCCGAAACCGACACTGGTGGACTGGTAGAGTATACCAAGGCGCTTGAGAGAACTATGCTGAAGGAACTCGGCAAATTGCACGCGTAACTTCGGAAGAAGCGTGACCCTTTCATGCGCAAGCATGGGAGGGTGGCACAGACCAGGGGGTAGCGACTGTTTATCAAAAACACAGGGCTCTGCGAAGTCGCAAGACGACGTATAGGGTCTGACGCCTGCCCGGTGCTGGAAGGTTAAGAGGAGGGGTGCAAGCTCTGAATCGAAGCCCCAGTAAACGGCGGCCGTAACTATAACGGTCCTAAGGTAGCGAAATTCCTTGTCGGGTAAGTTCCGACCTGCACGAATGGCGTAACGACTTCCCCGCTGTCTCCAGCATAGACTCAGTGAAATTGAATTCCCCGTGAAGATGCGGGGTTCCTGCGGTTAGACGGAAAGACCCCGTGCACCTTTACTATAGCTTTACATTGGCATTCGTAGTGGCATGTGTAGGATAGGTGGTAGGCTTTGAAACCTGGGCGCCAGCTCAGGTGGAGCCACCCTTGAAATACCACCCTTATCACTATGGATGTCTAACCGCGGCCCGTTATCCGGGTCCGGGACAATGTATGGTGGGTAGTTTGACTGGGGCGGTCGCCTCCTAAAGAGTAACGGAGGCGCGCGATGGTGGGCTCAGAACGGTCGGAAATCGTTCGCTGAGTGCAATGGCATAAGCCTGCCTGACTGCGAGACTGACAAGTCGAGCAGAGACGAAAGTCGGTCATAGTGATCCGGTGGTCCCGCGTGGAAGGGCCATCGCTCAACGGATAAAAGGTACGCCGGGGATAACAGGCTGATGACCCCCAAGAGTCCATATCGACGGGGTTGTTTGGCACCTCGATGTCGACTCATCGCATCCTGGGGCTGGAGCAGGTCCCAAGGGTATGGCTGTTCGCCATTTAAAGCGGTACGTGAGTTGGGTTCAGAACGTCGTGAGACAGTTCGGTCCCTATCTGCCGTGGGTGTAGGAATATTGAAAGGATCTGTCCCTAGTACGAGAGGACCGGGATGGACGGATCTCTGGTGGACCTGTTGTGGCGCCAGCCGCATAGCAGGGTAGCTATATCCGGACGGGATAACCGCTGAAGGCATCTAAGCGGGAAACCCACCTTAAAACGAGTATTCCCTGAGAACCGTGGAAGACGACCACGTTGATAGGCCGGGTGTGGAAGAGCGGCAACGCTTGAAGCTTACCGGTACTAATAGTTCGATCGGCTTGATCGTTCTCATTCCTAATGCCCATTTCTGGTGACAATCCTTGGATTGCGCCGAGATGGATGGCACAGAAAACAGCTTCTCGAGCAACGTGCGTTTTGCCGACCTGGTGGTTATGGCGGAGCGGCTGCACCCGATCCCATTCCGAACTCGGCCGTGAAACGCTCCAGCGCTGATGGTACTTCGTCTCAAGACGCGGGAGAGTAGGTCGCTGCCAGGTCTGCCAAGCGCACGTTGTTTAATCTTCTCCTTACGAACAGGCCCGCCAACGGGATATCGGGCCGCGCAAGCGGCCTTTTCATTTGGCGGAAGCTTGAATCCAGTGAGCCAAGGCTTACTTCTAGGGTTGACGCGGGGTGGAGCAGCCCGGTAGCTCGTCAGGCTCATAACCTGAAGGTCACAGGTTCAAATCCTGTCCCCGCAACCAAATTCGAAAACGGCCCGCCTTGTGCGGGCCGTTTTCGTTTTGCTGGCCGATTGGTTCGATCCCCGTCAGGGACTCGCACGAAGCAGACACAGCGAGACACCAAGGCAGGTCCAGCCCCCGCAAAAACCCCGGTAGCCTTACAGCGCCGGGGTTTTTTTGTTTTGGGGCGTGCTGCCAAACACCGAAGCTCGCGCGCCGCGACGAAGTTCCACGTCCTGCCGGCACCTGAATGTGCTGCATGGATGCAGCTCTAGCCGGCATCCCGGTTGGTCAAGGCGATGTGGCAGCAGCCGGAACCGTGGCCCGGCGTCCAGGTGACGTTGTCGAAGCGCACTCCGGTGGCCTCGAACAGGCCGCGGTCGAAGGCGCCGGCGATTCGGCAGAGCGTGGCGAGCTTCTCGTCGCCGACGCCGGCTTCGACCCAGGCGTCCTTCAGCGGACAGCGCTTGACCTTGAAGGCGATGCGGCCTTGGCTGCGTTCGACGTCGGTCGGATACATGCGGCCGCCATCCGGGCTGACGGCCAGGAACGCCTCGCCGATCGCCGGTGCATCGTTCGGGCCGAAATCGGCAAAGGCCGCCGCCGCAACCTCCTTGCCGCGTTGTTCGATTATACGGATCATAATCGCCTCGGCTTTTTCCGCGCCCAACTCCGCGGTTAGCTCGTCGAGGAACAGACGATAGAGATCGGCGCGGTTGCGGAAGGCGGAATCGAGTTCGCGCGACAGTTTTTCGGCTCGGGCTTCGGCGTCGGTCATGATGCGTCCTGTTCGAGCCTTGACAGTCTTGGCGCTGCCGCTACCAGCGCCTTGCCGATCGCGGATTGCGGCGCGTCGATGACGGTGCGGGCATCGCCGCTCTCGGCAATCCGCCCGGCGTCCAGAATGGCCATGCGGTGGGCGATGGCACGGACGACGCCGAGATCGTGCGAAATGAATAGATAGGCGATGCGCTCCTCGCGTTGAAGGTCGAGCAGCAGTTGCAGGATCTGCGCACGAACCGAAACGTCGAGCGCCGACACGGCCTCGTCGAGCACGACCAGCGACGGTTTCGTGGCGATGGCGCGGGCGATTGCAACGCGCTGGCGCTGACCGCCGGAAATTTCGTGAATGGCGCGGCCGGCGAGACCGGGGCTGAGGCCGACGCGTTCCAGCAGAGCTGCAATACGGCGCGGGCGCTCGGGGCCAGAGGCAATGTGATGGATGCGCAAGGGGTCGTCGAGCACACGCGCGACTGTGGCGCGTGGGTTCAAGGCGGCGAGCGGATCCTGAAACACCATCTGAAGACGGGCGCGCCGGCCGCGCAAGGCAGCGCCGTTCAGCGACAGGAAATCGCTGCCTTCAAATTCGATACGGCCGGTATCGAATTCGATGAGCCGGAGCACTAGACGAGCTATCGTCGACTTGCCGCTGCCGGAAGGTCCGGCTAGCGCCAGCGTCTCGCCGGGGTCGATGTGGAAGGAAACGTCGTCGACCGCGGCGATGATCTTGCCGCCGCGACTGTATCGTTTGGTCAGGCCGGAAACGGCGAGCAGCGGGTCGGTCATGTTCGCCGCAACAGCGGCTCGGCGTCGAGGCCGAGATGAGCGTCAAGCAGCACACGAGTGTATGCGTGACGCGGCGCATTGACGATTTGGGCTGTCGAACCGAGCTCGAGCAGCTCGCCATGCCGGAACACCGCGATGCGCTCCGCAAGCTCAGCGGCCAGCGCAATGTCGTGGCTGATGAACAGCAGCGTCATACCGTCCTCGGCCACCAGTCGCCGGATCAGCCCGACGATCTCGGCCTGCACGATCGTATCCAGCGCGCTGGTCGCCTCGTCGGCGATCAGCAGTTTCGGACCGGCAGCAATCGCCGCGGCGATCGCCACACGCTGCTTCTGGCCGCCGGAGAGCTGGTGCGGGAAGGCGCAGAGGGCAGCGTCCGGATCGGGCAGGCGGACGCGCTCGAGCAGGGTTTTTGCCTTGGCATAGGCGTCTCGCCAACTGAGGCTGAGATGAGTGCACGCGACTTCCGCGATCTGCTTGCCGATTGGCATCACCGGGTCGAGACTTGCGGATGGGTCCTGGAAAATGAAGCCGATGTCACGGCCACCGATTGGAGCATGGTCGCGAAGGCTTGCAGGTTGGCGTCCCGTCGCACCCCCCTCTGTCCTGCCGGACATCTCCCCCTCAAGGGGGGAGATTGCACTTTCATCTCTGCCTTCGCCAATCACCGAAGCTGGCGGAAAGGAACCGGCTGCGGAACTGCCGATCTCCCCCCTTGAGGGGGAGATGTCCGGCAGGACAGAGGGGGGTGCCTTGGCACCAAACATTGGTGGCGGGCGCAAGAGCCAATCGATGCGGCCTTCGATCCTGGCGGTGGCCGGCAGCAGGTCGGCAATGGCCAGCGCCAGCGTGCTCTTGCCCGAACCGCTTTCACCGATGATGGCAAAGCGCTCGCCGGCGGTGATGTCGAAGCCGACATTCTTCAGCGCCGCTACCTCGGCGCCGTCACGGCGATAGGTCACCGTCAGATTGCGGATCGAAGCAAGCGCCGTCACGACAGGCTCCTCCTCATCGCCGTGGTCTCGACGACGCCTTCGCCGGCGAGATAGACGCCGAGCACGGTGAGCACGAGCGCTACGCCCGGAATGATCGACAGGAAGGGCGCGGTGCGCAGCACGGCGCGGCCTTCGGCGATCATGCCGCCCCAGGTAACCCGGTTGGGATCGCCGAGGCCGAGAAAGGACAATGCCGCTTCGGTGAGAATCGCCGCGGCGACGATCACCGACGACAAAGCCATTACCGGCGGCAGCGCATTGGGGAGCACCTCCCGAAAGGCGATCTCCAACGGATGCATGCCGATGACGCGGGCGCCGGCAACAAAATCGCGCTCGCGGATCGACAGCACTTCGGCCCGCGCCACGCGTGCCGGTCCGGTCCAGGCGCCAAGCGCGATCGCCGCGACGACGACGCCGAGCGACGGCCCGACAATGCTCACGAAAGCCAAAGCCAGCAGGAAGGCTGGCACGGTCTGGAACGCGTCGGCGATGCGCATCAGCATCTCGTCGACAACGCCGCCAGCAAAACCGGCCAACGTGCCGATTATGGCGCCGACGGCAAGGGCGACGGCTGCTGCTGCCAGCCCGACCGCCAGCGAGGTGCGGGCGCCGTGGAGAAGCTCGGCTAGCACGTCGCGGCCGAGCCGGTCGGTGCCGAGCGGCAGCGACCAATCCTGGAAGGGCGGCAGCAATGCCGGTCCGGCAATCGCCTGCGGATCGCCGGGAAAGAACAAAGGCGCGGCAAAAACCATGGCAAACAGCGCCGCCAGGATGACCGCGCCGGCGACAGCCTCCGGCGTGCGCAGGAAGCGGGCAAGCGGACTCATGCGCTGGCCTCACTGGCGCCGACGCGCGGATCGAGGAAGACGTAGGCGATGTCGACGAGAACGTTGATGATGACGACCAGGACAGCGCTGGTGAGAATAATGCCGAGCAGTAGTGGGGTATCCCGCGCGGCCACCGCTTCCTGCGCCAGTCGGCCGAGGCCGGGGACGGAAAAGACGCTCTCGATCACGACGCTGCCGCCCAACATCTGCGCGGATTGCAGGCCGAGCATGGTGACCAGCGGCAACAGCGCGTTACGGGCGACGTGAGCGAGCACGATGCGACGGCGGGAAAGTCCCCTGGCACGGGCGGCCAGCACAAAGTCCTGTCGCCACACCTCGGCCATGCCGGCGCGCGTCATGCGCAGATAGAGCGCGAGATAAATGAAGCCGAGCGCCGAAACCGGCAGGACGAGATGGCGGGCGATATCGGCGGCGCGATCGAGGCCGGTCCTGGCCGAGACGATACTCTCGATGCCGCCGATCGGAAACCAGCGCAGGTCGACGGCGAAGACAATGATCAGCACAAGCCCGAGCCAGAAGCCCGGCACGGCATAGAGCGCCAGCGAGCCGATGGACAGGAAACGATCACGGAAGCTGCCGGGTCTGGCGCCGGCATAGATGCCGAGCGCCGAGCCGAGGCCGAAGGAGAGCGCGGTGGCGCTCCCCATCAACAGAAGCGTGTTGGGCAGGCGCTCGAGGACGACTTCGCGGATCGGCCGCGAAAAGGTGACCGACTGGCCAAGGTCGAGATGCAGCAGCGCCCAAAGGTAATTGGCCAGCCGCGTCAGCTCAGACTGGTCGAGCCCCCAGCGGTGACGCAACAGCTCGATCATGCCGGCGTCGCCGCCGGTCGAGACGATATAGGCATCGACCGCGTCGCCGGGAGCGGCTTCGAGCAGCAGGAAGGTGCCAATGACGACAATCAGCAGCACGAAGATGCTGCCGACGAGACGGCGGCGAAGGAGGATGACGGCGCGGGTCATGGCGCAACGCCGATAGGAGAGCCAAGTCTTCGGTGCCGCGCTCTACGGCGCCCCCCTCTGTCCTGCCGGACATCTCCCCCACAAGGAGGGAGATTGGCAGTTTCGGCGTTGCCGGCCGTCTTGCAACGCTGGAGATTGGCAAAAGCGACAATGACAGCCGATCTCCCCGCTCGTGGGGGAGATGCCAAGTGGTGGCAAAGAGGGCAGGACAGAGGGGGGCGCGAAAAAGCTCTCATCGCTGAAGCTGAGCACCCACACAAGCGGCGCGCAAGTCTGAAGAGACTTCCTTACCCCTCCAGCCAAGTGTCCGCCCAGTTCGATACCGCCCAGCGCGGGTTGTTGGCGATGTTGTTGACCGTATCGCGGGCGACGCTGATGAAACTCCATTCGGCGACGTTGATCAGTGGCAGGTCGGCGGCAACTTTTCTCTGGAACTCCTTGTAGAGTTCGGTGCGGGCGGCGGTGTCGAGCGTCTCCGATGCCTTGGCGATCAGGGCGTCGAGATCGGCATTCTTGTAGCCACCCTGGTTGGAGAAGGGCACGCCGTCGGGAATACCGCTCTGCACCAGGATGGTGGTCGAGATCGCCGGATCGCCGCGGAACACCGGCGGCCCGACCGCAAGGTCGAAGGCGTGGTCGGTGTAGACAGCCTTGATATGCGCGGCAGAGTCGTTGTTGACCAGTTGGGCGTCGATGCCGATGGCTGCGAGCGCCTGGCGCAGATAGTCGCCGAACTGCTTGGTTTCGTTGAAGTAGGGCGCCGGTAGCAACCTCAGTGAAAAGCGCTTGCCGTCATCGCCCCGGCTGTAGCCGGCCTCGTCAAGCAAGGCGTTGGCCTTGGCGACGTCGAAGGCGTAGGTCGGCACGTCGGCGGTGTAGAATTGCGGGTCGTTTTTCGGCACCGGGCCAGTGGCGGTGGCGGCATAGCCAAGGAATACCGTCTTGACGACGAAATCCTTGTCGATAGCGTGAGCGATCGCCTGGCGTACTTTCAGGTCGGCCAGCTCCTTGCGGCGATGATTGATCTCGACGACGAGCTGGTAGGTCAGCCCTTCATAACCCTTGGTGATCACCTTGAGACCGGGCACTTTGGAGATGCGGTCGAGATCGGCCAGGGGCACGGCGGAGAAGGCGGCGAGCTGGATCTCTTCGGCTTCCAGGGCGCTGGCCGCCGACGTGCGGTCCGGCAGCACCTGATAGATGATCTCGCCGAGATAGGGCTCGTCCTTGCCCCAATAGTCGGTGTTCTTCTCCAGCCGGTAATATTCGCCGGGCTTGTGTTCGGCAAATTTGAACGGTCCGGTGCCGACCGGGGCGTTGTTGGCCGGGTTGTCCTCGATCTTTCCGGTCTCATAGATGTGCTTGGGCACCACGCTGCTCAGCGCCGGCAAGGCGTTGCGGATCAGCTGGAACGGTGTCGGCTTGGCGAATTTGAACACGGCGGTGGTTTCGTCCGGCGTGTCGACCGCCTCCAGATCCTTGAACACGGTGCGGCCGAGATTCTGCAGCGGCTTCCAGACCTGCAGCGCCGAGAAGGCGACATCGGCTGAGGTGAATGGCTTCCCATCATGCCATTTGACGCCCTCGCGCAGCTTGAACGTCACCGACAGGCCGTCGGCGGCACCTTCCCAGCTGAGCGCCAGCCGTGGCTCGAGCCCGTCCTTGCCGCCGAAGGAGGCCTCGGCCAAGGTTTCCACGATCTTGCTCGAGATGAAGAAGACGCCGTTCGAGGCGACAATCGCCGGATTGAGGTTGCGCGGCTCGGAATCGGCGGCGACAACCAGTCGTCCGCCCTTTCTCGGCGTCTGCGCCGAGCCGATCGTCGGCATGGCGGTGGAGGCCAACAGCAATGCCGAACCGGCCAGCATTGTACGTCTGGAAATGGTGAACTCTGGCATGATCGAACTCCGTCCTCTCCGCGGACCCGGCCGGGTCCGCCGTACCCCTCGGACGCTCGTAAGCATCCTGCAAAGCTGATTATGGGCCTTGTGCGGGGTTTCGCCAAAGACGGAATTGGCGCATCTCTATGTGGCTTTGAAATTTCCGTCCGCTGGACCAGTTGTACAGAAAACGGTTCGATGCGCGGTTCTAGCAGGACCAGACTGGAGTAAAGTGCAGCAGGTGGAGCAGCTTTTGGGACTGGTTCGCCCGTTCTGGCTGGACCAGATCGGGCAAAATGATGCAGATTTAAGCATAGCCGAGGTTCAGAGCCGGAAAAGCCGGTGCCGGCGAGCGGCCGGCTAAGGGATTTCAGGGAGAGAGACATGAACATTGCCCCAGGCAAGAATGCCGTCGGCAGCGTGCCGTTCGACCAGGCCAGGGTGGACGGGCTGATGGAGGAGGCCGGCATCGACGCGCTGCTCGCCACCTCCAAGCACAACACGCAATATCTGCTTGGCGGCTACAAGTTCATCTTCTTCGCCGCCATGGATGCAATCGGCCACAGCCGTTATCTGCCTGTCGTCGTCTATGAGAAAGGTGGGCCGGAGCATGCCGCCTATATCGGCAACCGCATGGAAGGCGGCGAGCACCAGAATCATCCGTTCTGGACGCCGACACTGCATGCCGCCTGCTGGGGTACGCTCGATGCCGCCAATCTGGCGGTCGAGCATTTGCGAAAGATCGGCAAGGGCAATGCCCGCATCGGCATCGAGCCCGCCTTCCTGCCGTCCGACGCCTATATGCTGATCCGCAACGCGTTGCCGGATGCCAAGCTGATCGATGCGACTGATATGCTGGAGCGCATGCGGGCAATCAAAACCGAGGCGGAGCTGGAAAAGCTGCGCATCGCTTCGGAGCTGATCACCGATTCCATGCTGGCGACCATCGGCTGGGCACGCGAAGGCACGACCAAGAGCGAGATCATCGAACAGCTCAGGCGCGAGGAGACCAATCGCGGCGCGCATTTCGAATATTGCCTGTTGACGCTAGGCTCCAGCCACAACCGCGCCGCTTCGCCGCAGGCGTGGAGGAAGGGCGAGGTGATGTCGATCGATTCCGGCGGCAACTACCACGGCTATATCGGCGATCTTTGCCGCATGGGCGTGCTGGGCGACCCTGACGCCGAGCTCGAGGATCTGCTGGCCGAGATCGAGACAGTGCAGCAGGCGGCCTTTTCCAAGGTCAAGGCGGGCACGCTGGGCGGTGACATGATTTCTCATGCCGAAGGCGTTCTGAAGAAATCCAAGGTTGCGGCCTATACTGATTTCTTCGCGCATGGCATGGGGCTGATCACGCATGAAGCGCCGTTCCTGATGACCAACCATCCGGTGACCTATGAAGGCACCTATGCCGCAAAGCCGCTGGAGAAGAACATGGTGCTTTCGGTCGAGACGACCATGCTCCACCCGACGCGCGGCTTCATCAAGCTGGAGGACACGGTGGCGGTAACCGATGCCGGTTACGTCATGTTCGGCGATCGGGGCCGGGGCTGGAACGGGGGCGGGGGCGGCTTAGGCGCTGGTACCTAGCCCGTTCTTGAGATTACCTCGTCCGAGCAAATAATTGGTCACGCCAGCGAGCATTTGCCGATATGGAACGCGAACTGCCCAAGCAGGCTTTATCGACGGGTGCGAGCAGATCTCCATGGAATTCGAACCGATTGGGTTCCGCTTTGCGAAAAGCGGTCCTCATGCGAGTCGTCGGGCCGGCGACTGGGCATTCAAAATCTCCTTTCAATCAAACTATCTAAACGTCGGCGGCGAGTACGTCGAACTCGTCGTGCATGCGTCGGTCTACAGCAAGGCAATAAAGGAGTGGGACGAGCGAAGCGCTTGGCCCGCCAGTGCCAGCGATTGGGTCGCCGGTGGACAGCTTGGCAATTTGCGAACCCCGCATCATTGGCGGACATGGAACATCGTAAACCCGCATACCCGCCAGGCTGAAATCGCGAACATCGTTGCCAACATCCAAACGACTGTCCTGCCGCTCTTCGAACGTTTCGACGTTCCGCGCAAACTAGCCGAACAGGTCGCATGTTCTGAAGTTCCGGGCTTCATGTTCCCTGAAAATGCTGTTCGATTTGTACTCTGGCAGCTTGGTCCAGAGGCAGCGGAAAACTGTTTGTCCTATTGGGTGGCGCGCTTACCTTCGCCGGATGCTTTCCGATCAGAGCGCGATGTCCCCACTTTGCCGGATAGGCTCGCTCTGGGAAGCGATACTAACAACCTAGCAAGGGTCGCTCGTGCGATGAAGATTGGCCTCAGCCTGTGACATTATCTGCCCGGCGGGATCAACCTGAAATCCGGCAACTCCCGCAACGCCAGTTCCGGCCCGGCCGGCGAATAGACGACGAAAAGCTGCATCGGCCCGTCGCCGGTATTGAGCGTCGAGTGGAAGCGGCTTTCCGGCACATAGATGGTGCAGCCGGGGCCGACTTTCTCGACGACCGGGTTGCCTTTCTCGTCTTCGACCATCTGCTCGCCATTGCCTGAGATGACAAAGATGATCTCCTCCGCACCCGGATGGTTATGACGCGTATGGCCTTTGCCTGACGGTAGGTCGACGATACCACCGGAAAATCGCTTTGCGCCGTTCACTTCGGGAGCGACCGTCAGCGACAGCCTGCCCCAGTCGAAGCCGAAGGCGCTAACGTCTTTTGGATATACGAATACCTTGCTGTTGTCGGTCATCGTCCCACCCTTCTTTTTGCTGGTCTCTACGCAGCGCCGAACGTGACGGCCTTGAAATCCGCCGTCTGCCTGGCGATCGAGGCTTCCGCCGGCAGCCGCTCCATCGAACTGGCGCCATAGAACCCGTGCAGGCCCTTGCAGCGCTCGAGAATATATCTGGCGTCGTCCGGGATCGAGATCGGCCCGCCATGGCAAAGCAGGATCATATCCTCGCGCACTGAGCGTGCCGCTTTGGCGATGGCGTCGATCTCGCTCACACAGTCGTCCAGCGATTTAGCCGATGTCGCGCCAATCGAGCCGCCGGTGGTCACCCCCATATGGGCGACGACGATGTCGGCGCCAGCTGTTGTCATGGCGCGCGCCTCGTCTGGGTTGAAGACATAGGGCGTGGTCAACAGGTCGAGTTTGTGAGCCTCGGCGATCATGTCGACCTCGAGCCCGAAGCCCATGCCGGTTTCTTCAAAACTCTGCCGCATCTGGCCGTCGAACAGGCCGATGGTCGGAAAGTTCTGCACACCGGAAAAGCCCATCGTCTTCAACTCGGCCAAAAGCAGCGGCATGATGACGAAGGGATCGGTGCCGTTGACGCCGGCCAGCACCGGCGTCTTCTTCACTACCGGCAGCACTTCGTAGGCCATTTCCTTGACGATCTCGTTGGCGTTGCCATAGGCGAGCAGGCCGGCGGCCGAGCCGCGCCCGGCCATGCGGTAGCGGCCGGAATTGTAGATGATGATCAGGTCGATGCCGCCGGCTTCCTCTGCCTTGGCCGACAGGCCGGTGCCGGCACCGCCGCCGACGATCGGCACGCCGTCCGCGATCATCTTGCGGAATTTCTCCAGGATTTTCTTGCGCGGTATGGCGGCCATGTCTTGGTGTCTCACTGTCTGGCGATGTCGAGGAAGGCCGTTGTGGCAGCCCCGGCGAATTCGGGGTCGTTGATATGAAGCGGCAGGCGCAGCACGCGCCGCGTTTTGGCGGGTTTGATGGTACGCTCGATCGCCTCGAACAAAGCGGCATCGGCTTCAGGGTCGAAGAAGGCGCCGCCTTCAATGTCGAGCGCCGACACGCCTTTCTCCGGAATGAGGAAACGAACCGGACCCTGGCAGAGGCTCAGCCTTGTACCGATCCATTCGCCGATCGTTCTGCTTTCGTCGGCAGTGGTGCGCATCAGTGTGACGTTTGGATTGTGCTCATAGAACAGCCGGCCGCGATAGCGTTCCGGAATTGTCGGCGGCGCCCAGAAATTGACCATGTCGAGCGCGCCGACCGAGCCGACATAAGGCAGCCCGGTGCGGGCGATGGCGCCAAAGCGATCTTCGGTCGCCGGCAGCACGCCGCCAAACAGCAAGTCGCAGACTTCGGTCGTTGTGATGTCGATGACGCCTGACAACAGGCCGCTGTCGGCCAATTTTTCCATGGTGCGGCCGCCGGTGCCGGTGGCATGAAAGACCATGCAGTCATAAGTCGAACGAAGCTCATCGGCGATCGCGGTCACGCATGGCGTGGTGACGCCGAACATGGTGAGGCCGAGCGACGGTTTGCCCTCGGGCGGCGGCGCCGGCTTTGTCGCCATGCCTGATATCGCCTGGGCGGCATTGTGCAGCACGACACGCGAAAGCCGGTTGAGGCCGGCCATGTCGGTCACCGACGGCATCATGACGATGTCGGAGACGTCGACGTAAGGCGCGGTGTCACCCGAGGCCAACGTCGAAACCATGATCTTGGGCAGACCGAGCGGCAGCGTGCGCATGCCTGCGGTGATGATCGAGGTGCCGCCACCGCCGCCAATTCCGATAATCCCGGCAATATCGCTGCGCGACTGGACAAACCGGGCAAAGGCGGCAGCCATCGCCGCCACCGCGGTGCCGCGATCGTCGACGCCGAGCACGGCATTGCGACCCTCGGAATGGTGGCTGGCGACCTCGTCTGCCGAAACATCGACCGGCACGGTCGCGCCGCGTGTTCCGATGTCGACACGGGCAATCGAAGCGCCGGTAGCCGCGACCGCATCGGCCAGAAATGCGAGTTCCTCGCCCTTGGTGTCGGCGGTGCCCACCACATAGATGCGCTTCATCGCGTTTCCCCGGTCTTGGGCGTGTTCGGCGCTGCCGCCCCTTTTTGCCCGGCCGTTCGACGGCGCGAAGGGCCATTGCAATTTTTTGAGACACGCGTATCGTATTGACATGAATGTCTCACGTCAACAAGCGGCAATGGACGACGATGCCAGCCAAGGGCCGAACCCCCAGGTAGAGCGCGGGGCCCGCGCGCGCACCAGGCGTCTCATGCTTGAGACGGCGACAAAGCTGATGCAGGCGGGCGCCACGCCCTCCGTCAGCGAGGTGGCGGAGGCAGCGGAGGTCTCGCGCGCCACCGCCTATCGGTATTTTCCGAGCCAGGCGGCGTTGGTGCAGGCGGTGGTCGATGAGGGGCTTGGGCCGATCCTTACGTGGAAATCGAGCTCTGCCGATCCCGAGCGCCGGGTCGCCGAGCTGTTCGAGACCGCCATGCCGCGCATCGAGGTCTTCGAAGCGACGTTCAAGGCGGCGCTGAAACTGTCGCTCGACCAGTGGGCGCAGCGACAGGCAGGCACGCTTGACGGCGAACCTGCCTTCACGCGCGGCCATCGCGTCGATCTTTTGAAAGATGCGATCGCGCCACTCAAAGGCCGGTTGCCGCCGCGCGAATTCAAGCGGCTCGCGCAGGCGCTGTCATTGATCTTCGGTGTTGAGGTGCTGGTCGTTTTAAAGGATATATGGGGATTGGATAGCCGCAGTATGATGTCGGTTGCGCAATGGGCGGCCGGCGCACTGGTGCGTGCGGCGGTGACGGAATCGATGGCTGAAGGTGACGGGATCGCGCCGACGAGGGCCGTTAGATGAGGCCAATCTGGTTCGACCAGATTTTCAGCCTGACCATTTGTGCTACTAGCGATGCAGCGGCCTAAGCAAGGCACTTATGTATCAAGGAGTAGGAAAATTCAGGGAAAACAGACAGATATCGCAGAAACCAACTTGTCTGCGTGTCCGCCACCGTTCAAGAAAGAGCTTGACGTTTGTCTGAAATTGGTAATACCAGATCAGGACAAATAAAGCGGATCAAAGGGTGAAGGCTAAGATCCGTTTCGGTCGAACGAGGAGGCTCAAAACCGGAACGGTGCCGTCACGGGAGGACTACCAGGGCCGGCCTCGCCGCCGGCTCGCATGACGCGGTAGAATGCGCACAAGGGAGGAAATCATTATGCGCAAGACAATGACCAGCTTGCTTGCTGGTATCGGCCTAGTGCTCGCCTGCGGAACGTCCGTCTACGCGCAGGAAAAGGAACTTACAATCTTCTGGGCGGAATGGGATCCGGCCAATTACCTGCAGGAACTCGGCAACGAGTACGAGAAGGAAACCGGCGTCAAGATCACGGTGGAAACCACACCGTGGCCCGACTTCCAGACCAAGGCCTTCACCGAGTTCAACGCCCATGGCGACGCCTACGATATGGTCGTCGGCGACTCGCAATGGCTCGGTGCCGGCTCGACCGGTGGCCACTATGTCGACCTGACCGACTTCTTCAACAAGCACAAGGTCGGTGAAGTGATGGCACCGGCCACGGTGAAATACTATGCCGAATATCCGGGCGGCAGCAGCAAGTACTGGGCCATTCCGCTCGAAGGCGACGCCGTCGGCTGGTCCTATCGCAAGGACTGGTTCGAAGACCCCAAGGAAAAGGAAGCCTTCAAGGCCAAGTATGGCTACGATCTCGACGTGCCGAAGGATTTCAAGGCGCTACGCGACATCGCCGAATTCTTCTACCGGCCGGACCAGAAAAAATACGGCATCGCCATCTACACCGACAATTCCTATGACGCGATGGCGATGGGCTTCGAAAACGCGCTGTTCTCCTTCGGCGGCGAGCTGGGTGACTATAAGACCTACAAGGTCGATGGCTTCATCAACTCCGACAAGGCGATCGCGGCGCTCGACGCCTACAAGGAACTCTACAAGTTCACGCCTCCGGGCTGGGCCAAGTCGTTCTTCGTCGAGGACAACCAGGCGATCACTGAAAACCTGGCCGCGATGAGCATGAACTACTTCGCGTTCTTCCCCTCACTGATCAACGAGGCGTCGAACCCGAACGCCAAGAACACCGGCTTCTTCGCCAATCCAGCCGGACCTGGCGGCGACCAGTTCGCCGCACTCGGCGGTCAGGGCATCTCCATCGTTTCCTACTCGCAGAAGCAGGAAGAGGCGACGAAGTTCCTGGAATGGTTCATCAAGGACGAGACCCAGAAGAAATGGGCAGCGCTTGGCGGCTACACCTGCAGTGCCGCCGTGCTCAAGTCGCCCGAATTCCAGAACGCCACGCCCTACAACAAGGCGTTCTACGAGACCATGTTCAAGGTCAAGGACTTCTGGGCGGTTCCGGAATACGCGGAACTGCTGCAGCAGCTTAACCAGCGCATCTATCCTTACATGATCGGCGGCGAAGGCACCGCCAAGGAGACGCTGGACGCACTGGCAGCCGACTGGAACGCGACCTTCAAGAAATACGGCCGCGGCCAATAAGTATGAAGTTTCACGGAGGGGGCGTTCGTGCCTCCTCCGTTTCTTTTTCTGATTTTTGAACCGGGAGCAGAGTCTTGGCGACCACGATGATCACCACGCTGGACAGGTCCTCGCGGGCCGCCGCTCGCGGTCTAAGCGACATTTCGATCCGCAATCTCTTCATCATCCCGACGATCCTGTTTCTGATCGTCTTCAACATCTTCCCGCTGATCTATTCGCTGGGCTATTCGTTCACCGATTTCCGCGCCTCGACCAGCGCGGCGGCGAATTTCGTCGGGCTGCAAAACTACCGCGACCTGCTCAGCGATCCCTATGTCTGGTCCAACTTCGCCATCACCGCAAAATACGTCATCATCTCGGTCGCCGGCCAGCTGCTCGTCGGCTTCGGCGTGGCCATGCTGCTCAATCGCGACATTCCGCTCAAGGGCCTGCTGACGACGCTCCTGTTGTTGCCGATGATGCTGTCGATGGCCGTCGTCGGCCTGTTCTGGAAGCTGCTCTACGATCCGTCCTTCGGCATCATCAATTATGCGCTGGGCCTCGGCACCTTCGAATGGCTGTCGGATCCGAAAATGGCGCTCTATGCGGTCGCGCTGACCGACATCTGGATGTGGTCGCCCTTCGTCATGCTGTTGTCGCTGGCCGGCCTGTCGGCCGTGCCCAAGCATCTCTACGAGGCAGCCGCGATCGACAGGGCCGGGCCGTTCTACACCTTCTTCCGCATAACGCTGCCGCTGGTTGCGCCGATCCTGATGATCGCGGTCATCTTCCGCACCATGGAGGCGTTCAAGACCTTCGACCTCGCCTACATCCTGACCAGCCAGCCGACGGCCGAGCTGATCTCGATCCGGCTCTACAAGATGGCGTTCCAGGAATGGCAGACCGGGCGTTCCTGCGCGCTCGCCTACATCGTGCTGATCATGGTGCTGGCGATCACCAACATCTATGTCAAATACCTCAACAAGGTGAAGGAGCGCTGAGATGGCCGCAGTCCGCACTTCTTCCGAAATCACCTTCAACCGGGTCGCCATCGTCGCTGTCCTGCTGGTGACGATCATCTTCCTGGCGCCGATCTACTGGATCGCCTCGACGGCGTTCAAGCCGCGCAACCTCGCCACCACCATTCCGCCGACGGTGGTTTTCCAGCCGGAGATATCGCCCTTCGTCAAGTTGTTCACCAAGCGTTCGCAGCTGCGCAGCCCGCCGTCGCCGGAGGAGTACGCGGCTGCGCCGTGGTGGGAGCGCGTCGTCTTCAATGGGGGCGAAAAGATCGTGCGCGACGGCAAGGGCCAGGTGCAGTGGTCGGGCTATCCGAGCCGTTTCATGAACTCACTGATCGTTGCCATAACCTCGACCGTCCTGGCCGTCGGCATGGGCACCTTCACCGCCTATGGGTTCTCGCGCTTCAAGGTAAAAGGCGAGGCGGACCTACTGTTCTTCATCCTGTCGACACGCATGCTGCCGCCGGTGGTCGTCGCCATTCCGATGTTCCTGATGTACCGGGCGGTCGGCCTCAACGATTCCCATATCGGCCTGATCATCCTTTACACCGCCTTCAACCTGTCCTTCTCGGTGTGGCTGATGAAAGGCTTCATGGACGAGATCCCCAAGGAGTATGAGGAGGCGGCCCTCGTCGACGGCTATACGCGCATGGAGGCCTTCTTCAAGATCGTGCTGCCCGAGGCCGCCACCGGCATCGCCGCCACCGCCGTGTTCTGCTTTATCACGGCGTGGAACGAATATGCCTTCGCACTGATCATGACCAGCCGCCGTGCCCAGACAGCACCGCCCTTCATCCCCAGCCAGGTCGGTTCCGGCCTGCCGGACTGGACGGTGATTGCCGCCGGAACCTTCCTGTTCCTGCTGCCGGTCGCGATCTTCACCTTCCTGCTCCGCAACCACCTGTTGCGCGGCATGTCGTTTGGAGCGATCCGCAAATGAGCTTTCGCGACATCAACCAGAAATATCTCGAACCGGGCAGCCAGGTGCTGATGGTGCTCGGTATCATCGCGCTCTGCCAGCCATGGAACATGCTGCTGCACAGCTATGGCGTGACCATCATCCTGATCGGCCTGATCGGCTTCAACATCACCTCCAAGATCGCGCCGGAGGAGAAGGCCGGCACCGGGCAAGGGGCAAATCCGGGGGCACAGCATTGACCCAGATCGAGCTTCGAGGCATCCAGAAATATTTCGGCGCCGTCCAGGTCATCAAGGACCTCAACCTGAAGATCGACGACAACGAGTTCATCGTGCTGCTCGGCCAGTCGGGCTGCGGGAAGACGACGACGCTCAGGGCGATTGCCGGGCTGGAGACGATCGACGGCGGCGACATCCTCATCGACGGCAAGCCGGTCCAGCACCTCAAGGCCGCCGATCGCGATATCGCCATGGTCTTCCAGTCGTTCTCGCTCTATCCGCATATGAGCGTCTATGAGAACATCGCCTTTCCGCTCAGGGCGACGCGCAAGAGCAAGGCCGAGATCGACAGCGAGGTGCGCTCGGTCGCCAAGACGCTGCAGATCAGCGATCTCCTCGCCAAGAAACCGTCGGCGCTGTCGGGCGGCGACATGCAGCGCGTGGCGATCGGCCGAGCCTTGGTGCGGCGGCCGAAGGCGATGCTGATGGACGAGCCGATCGGGGCGCTCGATGCCAAGCTGCGCGAGGAGATGCGGGCCGAGATCAAGCGGCTGCACATCAAGCAGGGCTCGACCAGCATCTACGTCACCCACGACCAGATCGAGGCGATGAGCCTCGCCGACCGCATTGTCATCATGCATGAAGGTGTGCTGCAGCAGGTCGGCTCGCCGGACGAGGTCTATTCGCATCCGGCGAATCTTTTCGTCGCGCAATTTGTCGGCAGCCCGGTGATGAACGTCGCCGACACTTCGGTGACCGAGAAAGCCTCATCGGCCTCGGTCACGGTCGGCGATGCGGCCGCCGGTTTCGAATTCCCGCGCGCCTTGCTGTCGAAGCTCAACGGCCATGCCGGCAGCCAACTCGCGCTCGGCATCCGGCCGGAAGGCGTTCTCGTTCGCCGCGAAGCCGCCGAGGGGTTCTTGCCGGTGGAGACGCAGATCGTCGAGCCGCTCGGGTCCTTCGATATCGTCGACCTCAAGGTCGGCTCCAAAATGCTGCGGGCGCGCACCAAGAGCGGCTTCATCGGCGGCCCCGGCGAAAGGGTCTTCGTCAGGATCGATCCCAGCCAGGCGCATTTCTTCGACACGGCGAGCGGCAAATCGCTGGGAGTGAGACTCTGATGGCCCACATCCAGCTCAAGAACATCTCGAAGAAGTTCGGCAACCATACTGCTTTGACCGGGCTCGATCTCGACATCGCCGATGGCGAGTTCTTCGTTCTGCTTGGCGAGACCGGCGCCGGCAAGACGACGACGCTGCGCATGATTGCCGGCCTGGAAAAACCGAGCGAAGGCCAGGTCTTCATCGACGGCGTCGATGTCGCCGACTGGGGCGCGGCCGAGCGTGACGTGGCGCTGGTGCTGCAGCAATATTCGCTGTACCCGCGCTATACGGTGCGCCAGAACCTCGAATTTCCGCTGAAGCCGAAGATCCGCCGGCTGCCCGATGCCGAGATCAAGGATCGTGTCGACCGCGCGGCCAGGACGCTGAGGATCGAGCATCTGCTCGACCGCAAGACCGACAGGCTTTCAGGCGGCGAGATGCAGCGCGTCTCGATCGGTCGCGCCATCGTGCGCAAGCCGCGGGTATTCCTGATGGACGAGCCGTTGTCGGCGCTCGACGCCAAATTGCGCGAGGCGCTGCGCACCGAATTGAAGAACCTGCAGATGCAGCTTGGCGCCACCTTCCTGTTCGTGACGCATGATCAGATCGAGGCGATGTCGATGGGTGACAAGGTCGGCGTGCTCAACCATGGCCGCATCGTCCAGACCGGCACGCCGTACGAGATCTATAACAATCCGCGCGACACCTACGTGGCAAGCTTCGTCGGCTCGCCGCCGATGAATCTCATCGACGGCAAGCTCGTCAACGGACGTGCGGTGATGGCGCCGCTCAATTTCGAATTGCCGTTTGCGGGGGGTGCCAAGACTTCGGGGGGTGCCAAGACTTCGTGGGGGCTAAAGACGGGCGCGGCGCCCCCCGGTAGCCCCCGCGTAGTCGGTTTTAGTACCCCGGACCTAGCTCTACAAAACCGCCCGCCCGGCGAGGCGCGGGGCCAAGAAGGAGCTAA
>NZ_JAMYPT010000011.1:0-175319 GCF_040320505.1 Mesorhizobium sp. M0678
CCGTCATGTGTCCGCCGCTCCGCTAAACACGGGGGCTGCGCGGCGGACACGCCGACGTCACCGCAATGCCACGCCATTTTGCAGAACTTGACGCACACAACTCAGTTTAGCGGAAATTGGGCGACAGCATGGTTGCCTCAACAGGGAAGTTCGAAACCCTCTTGGTCCGCGAATCCCGCTGATTGCACGCTGCGGTGCGATATTCTGCAAGATAGCCACCCAACCAACGCCGATAGCCGCATTGCTCTCGACAAGAGCACTCCTGCCGCAGACCACCTAGCTGGCAGACACTTGGCTGATCCCGGCATCGACCCAGGCACGCGTCTGCTCAAGCACTTCATCCGAGAGCGCGGGATCGTCGATCGCCCGGGCGAGGATTACTGCCCCCACCATCGCTGCCCAGCTTCCGATCGCCGCGCGGCGTCTGTCTGCCGGATCCAACTCCGGGAGCGCCTTGCCGATACGGTCGATCTGCGATCGTAGGCCTTCCGTCATGGCCGAGCGTGCAGCCGGGGTCTGATGGCGGATGGCTGCGGCAAGGCCCGCTGTCGGGCAACCGCCGGCGCAGTTGTCGCGATGCCGGGGCGAAAGATAGGAACCTACATAAGCGCGAAGATCGCCCCCTCCGCCTGAGTCCGCGGCGAGGACGTGGGCAAGGGTCTGCGCGATCAGGTCGTCCTTCGAACTGAAATGACCATAGAAGCCGCCATGGGTGAGCCCGGCGGCCTTCATCACTTCCGCCACGCTGACCGCGTCGAACCCCTTCTCGCGAAACAGCCGGCTGGCCGCATCCAATATCCGGTGACGGTTCTCCGCCATCTGCTCTCGACTGACCTTCATTTCAAAATTCTCCGTCGGCCCCGTTGACATTTACATGATGCCCATCATATTTAGCCGCAATCATGATGATCGTCATGAATATAGGTTCCATCAGAGAAAAGAGCAATGCCATGACCACCATTCCATCAGTCCTCATAACCGGCGCCTCCACGGGCATCGGAGCTTCCTATGCCGAACGGTTCGCCCGCCGCGGACACGACCTCGTGCTGGTTGCCCGTGACGTGGCACGAATGGAGGCACTGGGAGCCCGGCTCCGTCAGGAAACTGGCGTTGCGATCGACATCATCCAGGCTGATCTTACGCAGCCTGCCGAGCTTGCAACGGTAGAGACGAGGCTGCGCGATGACGCCCGCATCGGGATTCTAGTCAACAATGCCGGAACAGCCATCGGCGGAAGCTTCATCGAGCAGAGTACCGATGACGTCGCACGGCTGGTTGCGCTCAACACGACCGCTCTTCTGCGGCTTGCCAGCGCCATGGCCCCGCGTCTTGCGAAAGCTGGCGAAGGGTCGATCGTCAACATCGGCTCCGTGGTCGGCCTGGCGCCGGAGTTCGGCATGACGGTCTACGGCGCAACCAAAGCCTTCGTGCTGTTTCTGTCGCAGGGGCTCAGCCTCGAGCTTGAGCCGAAGGGCGTCTACGTCCAGGCCGTGCTGCCCGCCACGACGCGTACGGAGATCTGGGACCACGTCGGCGCCGACATCAACACGCTTTCCAACGTGATGGAGGTGGACGATCTGGTTGATGCGGCGCTGGTCGGCTTCGACCGCCGCGAACCGGTGACCATCCCGCCGCTTCCCGATGCCGGGCAGTGGGACGCGCTTCAGGCCGCGCGCCAGGCCATGCTTCCGAACTATCGGAACGAACATCCCGCCGAGCGGTACCGCAAGGTCGCCTGAGCACCAACGAATCCATTTGATAACGACCTCGTCGCGGCGGGGACAAACAAGGTGGCCTATGACCAACAAAGCACTTTTTGAGCCTTATTCTCTCGGCTCGCTGACGCTCTCCAATCGTATCGTCATGGCGCCCCTCACGCGCAATCGCGCTGGCCCGGGCTTCGTTCCGGGCGATCTTGCCGCCGAGTATTACGGCCAGCGGGCCTCCGCCGGCCTGCTGATCTCCGAGGCCACGCAGATCTCGCGGCAGGGACAAGGTTACCAGGACACGCCCGGCATCTATTCTCAGGCTCAGATCGACGGCTGGCGAAAGGTCACGACCGCGGTGCACGCCAAGGACGGGCGGATTTTCCTGCAGCTCTGGCACGTCGGCCGCGTCTCGCACGTCGATCTGCAGGAGAACGGCGCCGCGCCCGTCGCGCCCTCGGCAATCCGGGCCGCAACGAAGACGTTCGTGAACAACGGCTTTGTCGAGGTTTCGGCGCCTCGCGCGCTGGCGCTCGACGAGCTTGCGGGGATCGTCAACGATTTCCGGCAAGCAGCCGCGAACGCCATTGAGGCCGGCTTCGATGGCGTCGAGATTCATGGCGCCAACGGCTATCTGCTGGACCAGTTCGCCAAGGATGGTGCCAATGTCCGCGCGGATGCTTATGGCGGATCGGTCGAGAACCGCGCCCGGCTGATGCTGGAGGTTGCGACTGCGGTGGTCGAGGAGATCGGCGCAGAGCGCACCGGCATCCGGATTTCGCCCGTCTCGCCCGCCAACGGCGTCTCGAGCAGCGCCCCCCAGGCGCAGTTCGACTATATCGTCGATCAACTCGATGCTTTGGGCATCGTCTATATCCATGTCGTCGAGGGCGCCACGGGCGGATCGCGCGATGTCGCGCCGTTCGACTTCGGATCGCTCCGCCGGCGCTTCAACAATACCTATATCGCCAATAACGGCTACGACCTCGAACTCGCGGCGTCGCGGCTCGCCGAGGGCAAGGCGGATCTGTTCGCCTTCGGGCGCCCGTTCATCGCCAATCCCGACCTTGTGGAACGGCTGAAGACGCGCACGCCGCTGACGGAGTTCAACTCGGCGACGCTCTATGGCGGCGGTTCCGCTGGCTATACGGACTATCCCGCGATCGCCGCCTCAAGCCGCCCATGAGCTATCGGAGGGCGGCGCCTGCGAGTCAGCCATCCCACGTGACAGCAGCGCCTCAGGGCATCTCTCTGGCGCTGTGCTCGTTCCGATCGATGAGACGAATGGCATCTCGGCCATTCTCGGGAGCTAGCTGATTAACCTCGGCGGTGATTCCGAACCGAAGGTCAGCGCCGCAAGATGAAACCGGTTTCGGAAAAGATCTAACAGGAAGTGCCGGGCCCTGGTCAGACCGGCCGCACTAGAACGTGTTTCTTCTTGCCGAGCGACAGTTTCGCGACGTTTTCCGGGCCAAGGTCCTGCAGCGTCACCATCCTGCGATCGTCGGCCACGAGCTGGTCGTTGAGGCGCACGGCGCCGCCCTGGATATGCCGCCGTGCCTCGCCGTTGGACCCAGCCAGCCCGGCAGTGACGAACAGCGACAATATGCCGACGCCGGCTTCAAGATCGGCCCTGCCCACCTCGACGGTTGGCAGTGTTTCGGCCAGCGCCCCTTCTTCGAACGTCTTACGCGCCGTTTCGCTGGCCTCCTCCGCCGCCTCGCGGCCATGCAGCATGGCGGTGATCTCGGTGGCGAGAATCTTCTTGGCTTCGTTGATCTCCGAGCCGCTGAGCCGTTCGAGGCGTGCGACCTCGGCGAGCGGCAAGGTCGTGTAGAGCTTCAGGAAACGGCCGACATCGGCGTCCTCGGTGTTGCGCCAGTATTGCCAGAACTCGTACGGGCTCAGCATCTCCGCATCGAGCCAGACCGCGCCCGATGCCGACTTGCCCATCTTGGCGCCGGACGAGGTGGTGAGCAGCGGCGTCGTCAGCGCATAGAGCTTCGCGCCTTCCATGCGATGGCCGAGATCGATGCCGTTGACGATGTTGCCCCACTGGTCGGAGCCGCCCATCTGCAGCCGGCAGCCGAGGCGCTTGTAGAGCTCGACGAAATCGTAGGCCTGCAGGATCATGTAGTTGAATTCGAGGAACGACAGCGACTGCTCGCGATCCAGCCGGAGCTTGACCGAATCAAAGGCCAGCATGCGGTTGACCGAAAAATGCCGGCCGACATCGCGCAGGAAATTGACGTAGTTGATGTCCATCAGCCAGTCGGCATTGTTGATCATGACGGCGTCGTTGGGGCCGCCGCCAAATTTGAGGTAGGGCGTGAAGTTGCGGCGGATGCCGGCGAGATTGTCCTCGATGTCCTGCGGCGTCAAAAGCTTGCGCGCCTCGTCCTTGAACGACGGATCGCCGATCATCGAGGTGCCGCCGCCCATCAGCGCGATCGGCCGGTGGCCGGTCTGCTGCAGCCAGTAAAGCATCATGATCTGGATCAGCGACCCGGCATGCAGGCTCCTGGCGGTGGCGTCGAAGCCGATATAGGCGCTCACCGTTTCCGTGGCGAAAAGCTGGTCGAGGCCGGCATCGTCCGAGGTCTGGTGGATGAAACCGCGCTCGCTCATCGTGCGCAGGAAATCGGATTTGAAGGCGGACATTTTCTTTCCCGAAAAGCTTCCGGCCGAACGCGGCTCGGCTATGCATGAAGGCGGGCGTTTAGCACTCAAGCGCGATCAGCAAAAGTGGAATCCGGTTTTGCGACACCCTCTTGCCTTCTCCCCTTGTGGGAGAAGGTGGATTGGCGCGCAGCGCCAAGACGGTTGAGGGGTGTTGGACTGAGTGCCGTCGTTGCCAAGCTGGAACAGCCCTCATCCGACCGCGCTTCGCGCGGCCACCTTCTCCCACAAGGGGCTAGCGTGCGCACACATCTGATTTGGCGGGGATTAGTTTGGATTTGCAAGAGCGAAGCCCTCGGCGATGGCGTGGAAGCGTTTTAGCCCATTGGAGAAGGTGACGGGGCCTGGCGGCCGCTCCTTTGCGTAGCCGTTCCATCCGCCGAGCCGGGCGATGCACCAGGCGGTCCAGGCGAGCGTGTGTTGCGGATGCGGGTTGTTCTGCTTTTGGGTTTTGCCTTCGAGTCTGGCAATCAGCGCCTCCAGCACGGTGATCTCGGCGGGGCTGAAGAGGCGAGCGGCCTTGAAGGTGCGGCCGGCGGCATCGCGCCCGTGCACGAGTTGCATGACCCTGACGGCGACGATCAGCGCGGTCGCGGCCAGCCGTTCGAGTGCCTCACCATCGGCAAGCAGGCTTTCCTCCAGATCGATGGCCTGCGACTTCACGGTTCGGAACAGCTGTTCGACGGTCCAGCGCAACCGGTAGAGATCGACCATGCGGCAAGCGTCGGCGAGCGTTTTGACCGTGTGAGTGGTCAACAGTCGCCAGATCACCGCCTCCTTGGGCGAAGGCGGATCGATCTCGCGCACTTCGACGATGTTGAGCGTGATCTCGCGCGGATCGCGGCGGTCGGCACCAAGGTGCGGCTGGCGCAAGGCGACCTCGGCGAAGCGGACGGCCAGTTGCACCTTGCGCGTCAGTCGGCCGGGACGCGCCTGCAGCTCGAAGGCGATCCGGCCGGCTTCCGGCGTTTTGGCGATCTCGCCGAACAGACGGCCGCCCTGCTCACCCAGAGCCCGGTCGCGCACGGCGCGGATGAGCACATGCGTGCGCTCGTCAGGCAGCCTTGCCAGTACTTCGTAGATGTCGGCCTCGCGGTCGCCGATCACGGTAGCCAGCGGCGTGTCGGTCAGCGCCTGGCGGGCCGCCTTGGCGGTGGCGATCCATTTGTAGCTTTCCTTGGCTTCGATCGGCAGGGCTTGGTAGTCGTGCGCCTTCTGCCCCCGGCGCCGCCAGATCGTGGCAGCCGCAAGCCCCAGCACGGAACCGTCGGCGGCATCCACGGCCAGCGCCGGGTGGACGAACAGCCCGACATCCTTGCCGTTGCCGACACGCCCGAGGCCGCGCTTGCGCGAGGCCTTGGCCTCATAGTTGATCTCGCTGCTGTCCTCGATGATCAGCACATGGCGGCCGGCCGCCGCCTCGCCCGTTCGCGCCGCTGCCGTGCGCACGATCTCCTGCACCGTCACCTGGGGATTGCGAAACAGCCGCGTGAACGCAACTTGTTCCGCGCGCGTATCGGCCAGCCTGCGCAGGCCCACGCTGACGCGCGTGCACATGCGATCCAGCACCATGCTCCCCTTTTTTGCAGGCGCAGGTCGCCGAAGTATCCAAGTAGCGGTGCCACCGTCGAAACCTCCCGAATCAACAATGGCAGCTACAGAATCACACATGATTCCAATCCCGCAAGCCAAACCTGCTACCCGACCAAAACTCCCTTGACACCTCTCCGAAGCAGATGTGTGCGCACGCTAGCCCACAAGGGGAGAAGGGAGAACCCCAAGCGTGCGGCCTGCTTGCGTCATTGTTTCGGCTGGCGTAATGAGGCGCCGCGCCAGCGGGGCTCTTCCTCTGGACCGCGCGGCATCGATCGAATGCCATATCCTGTGACAGAGTCGAGATGCCGGAGATATCCATCGTCATTCCTTGCCGGAACGAGGCGGCGAACCTGCCGCTTCTGCTCGACGAGATCGCCGCCGCCATGGCCGGGCGCGACTTCGAGGTCATCGTCGTCGACGATGGCTCGACCGACGACACGCCTTCGGTGCTTGCCGCACAAGCAGCGCTTCGCCGGTTTCCGCTGCGCCATCTCAGGCATCAGAAATCCGCCGGCCAGTCGCTCTCGGTGCGTTCGGGCGCCTGGGCGGCGCGCGGCGATATCGTCGCCACCATCGACGGCGACGGCCAGAACGACCCCGGTTATATCCCAGTGTTGATAGACGCGCTGCGGCAGGCTGGTCCCGATGTCGGGGCCGCGCAGGGACAGCGTCTGAAGCGCCGCGACAGCAAGATCAAGCAGCTGGCGTCGCGTTTCGCCAACGGGCTGAGAAAGGCCATCCTGCACGACGAGACGCGGGATACCGGCTGCGGCCTCAAGGCGATCCATACCGACATTTTGAGGAAATTGCCGTTCTTCGACGGCACCCACCGCTTTGTTCCGGCGCTGGTCATCCAGGAGGGCTACCGAGTCGTCCATTGCGACGTCGTCGACCGCTCCCGCCGTCACGGCAAATCGAATTACGGCATCTTCGATCGCGGCCTGCAGGGCGTGCTCGACCTTGCCGGCGTCTGGTGGCTGCGCCGCAGGCGCCGCAGAATGCCTAAAGTAGAGGAAATCAGGCATGGGTAACGTGCTTCAGGAATTGGCGACCTGGCTTCACGATGTTTTCGTCAAGCAATTCGATGCCTGGGTTCTGCTTGGCTTCGTCGCCCAGTTCTTCTTCACCATGCGCTTTCTGGTGCAGTGGGTGGCGTCGGAAAAGGCCAAGCGCAGCGTCGTGCCGATCGCCTTCTGGTTCTTTTCGCTGTTCGGCGGCGGCCTGCTGCTGATCTACGCCATCCAGCGTCAGGATCCGGTGTTCATCGCCGGCCAGGCCATGGGCCTGTTGATCTATATCCGCAATCTCTGGCTGATCGCCAACGAGCGCAAGGCGGCGATGACGAAGGTCGATTGAGCCCTCGACCGGCCTGAAACCGGTCGAGCAAGCAATCCAGATTACTTGCCGTCCAGCCCGCCATAGGACCTTACCAGCCCGACCATGTCGGCCGAGTTGGCAGTCTCGCTCTCGAGCCCCTCGGCGACACCGACGCGGTCGGCGGCCGGGCGGTTCTGGCTGACTTTCCATTTGCCGCTGATTTCGGTGATTTCGATCTCCAGGCCGACGATGCCTTTGATCTGTGACTGGATGAAGGGTGCCGGCGCGTCGGTCACCGCCCACGGCGCCGAGCGGATGCCCTCCTGCGACATCGTCAGATCGGAAATCTGCTCGGCCAGCCAATCCTGGTCTTCGATCACCGTGACGCTGCCGCGCACCTGGACGATGGCGTAGTTCCAGGTCGGTACCACCTTGCCGGTTTCACGCTTGGTCTCGTACCAGGACGGCGTCACATAGGCATCGGCGCCCTGGAAGACGACCAGTACCGGCGCCAGGGGATTGTCGGCCAAAAGCCGCCATTGCGGATTGGCTTTGGCCAAATGGGCGCGGAGCCTGCCGTTCGGTGGCACATCCGCGTCTAGAAGAAAGGGAATCGCGTTGGCGACCGGCCCCTCGACGCCGTTCGACACCAGCAAGCCAAGCGGATGCGCCCGGATCAGCCCGTGCAGGACGTCCGGCCGTGTTTCCTGGAAGTGAGGCGGTTGGTACATCGCCGATTATCTCAGCCGCTTCGGCCGTGGGTCGGACAATTCCCCGGCCAGCCGGCGATCGAGGTAGTCCGCGCATTCCTCGATCAGAAGCTCAGCATGGTTGGCAAAGAAATGGTTGGCGCCGGGCAAGGTCTTCTGGGTGATGGTAATGCCCTTTTGCGTGTGCAGCTTGTCGACCAGGCCCTGTACGTCCTTGGGCGGCGCGACTTTGTCGGCGTCGCCGTGGATGATCAGGCCGGACGACGGGCATGGCGCCAGGAACGAGAAATCATAGGTATTGGGCTGCGGCGCGACCGAGATGAAGCCCTCGATCTCCGGCCGGCGCATCAGAAGCTGCATGCCGATCCACGAGCCGAACGAATAGCCGGCAACCCAGCAGCTCTTGGAATCCGGATGCAGCGACTGCACCCAGTCGAGCGCCGCGGCGGCGTCGGACAATTCGCCGGTGCCGTGGTCGAACTCGCCCTGGCTGCGGCCGATGCCGCGGAAATTGAAGCGCAGCGTGGTGAAATTGCGCTTCTGGAACATGTAGAAGAGGTCGTAGACGATCTTGTTGTTCATCGTCCCGCCGAACTGGGGGTGCGGGTGCAGGACGATGGCAATCGGCGCGCTCTTTTCCTTCGAGGGCTGATAGCGACCCTCCAGACGGCCGGCCGGACCGGTGAAAATGACCTCAGGCATGAAATACTCCACTTGGTATAAATTTGCGCGGCGCCCGGAACAACTCTTCCTCTGGCCCCAGTCTTCCCTAGGCCTTGACGCAGGGCGAGCGTCTTTCTAGAAGCTAGTTTAGAATTGTTCAAAACTGGGCGGCCAAAAATTGTGGCTCGGGCACCCGCGCCGCAAGCCGCGTAAATAGGACGTCTTGCCTTGCAATTTCAAGGAAATAACGCGCTATCTTCGCGGAACGGCTTTTGAAGGGACCAGTTGGACGGAAATGGCCGGAGCACGCGCCTATCTCGACTACAACGCCAGCGTGCCGCTGCTTGCCTCGGCGCGCGCGGCCGTGGTCGCTGCGCTCGACGTCGCCGCCAACCCGTCCTCGGTCCATGCCGAGGGCCGCGCTGCACGGCGGCTGATCGAGGATGCCAGGCGCGACGTGGCGCGACTGGTCAGCGCCAAAGCCGAGCATGTCGTATTCACCTCCGGCGCGACGGAAGCGGCCTCGACGCTGCTGACGCCGGACTGGCAGATGGGGCGCGGTGCTGTCCGTATGAGCCGGCTCTATGTGTCCGAGGCCGATCATCCGTGCCTGCTGAACGGCGGGCGCTTCCCAGCGGCGCAGGTGACACGGATCGGCGTCGACGCCGACGGCGTCGTCAGGCTCGACGTTTTGGCCGAGGCTCTCGTCCAGCATGACAAGGTCGAAGGCTTGCCGCTGGTGGCCATCCACGCTGCCAACAATGAAACCGGCGTGATCCAGCCGGTCGGCCGCATTGCCGAAATCGTCAAGGCGGCGGGTGGCATCCTGGTTGTCGATGCCGTGCAGGCGGCCGGCCGCATTCCGCTCGATATGTCAGCGGGTTACGCAGATTATCTGATTCTCTCGTCGCACAAGATCGGCGGCTCAAAGGGCGTCGGCGCCATTGTCGCGGCGTCGGACCTGATGATGCCGAAGCCGCTGGTCAGCGGCGGTGGCCAGGAAAAAGGCCATCGCGGCGGCACCGAAAACCTGGCGGCGATTGCCGGGTTTGGCGCGGCGGCGCGCGAGGCGTCTGCCGGCTTGCAAACGATCGAAACGGTGCGGCAGCGTCGCGACGAAATCGAGGCGATCGTGAAAACGCTTGTTCCGGACGCCGAAATCTTCGGGATCGGCGCGCCAAGGCTTGCCAATACGACATTCTTCGCTATTGCCGGCATCAAGGCCGAGACGGCGCAGATTGCCTTCGACCTGGCCGGTGTGGCGCTGTCGGCTGGATCGGCCTGTTCGTCGGGCAAAGTAGGGCCGAGTCACGTGCTGAAAGCCATGGGTTATGGTGACGGCCTCGGCGCGTTGCGCGTGTCCGTCGGCCACGCGACCAGCGCTGAAGATATCGAGCTGTTCCGTTCGGCGCTGGCGACGATCGTCGCGCGCCAAGCCGGTAAGGAAAAGGCAAGCAGGGAACGAGCCGCCTGAGCGCGGCAGACGAAATGTAGGGCCTTGCGGCCTGGTAGAGCCGTGCGTTCGCATTTGGCCGGGTGAATTTCCGGCATGAACGCACTATATGAAACTTACGCCGCCTCCGGTGCCTGATGGGCGCTCGTTTGCGGTGCCATAGTTTGAAAACTGCCGGGCCTTGACCCCGGCGTGGATGGAGAACGCTGATGCCTGCTGTGCAGGAGACGATCGATCGAGTTCGAAAGATCGATGTCGACCAGTATAAATACGGATTCCAGACCGAAATCGCGATGGACAAGGCCCCCAAGGGCCTGAGCGAAGACATTATCCGCTTCATTTCGGCGAAGAAGGACGAGCCGTCCTGGATGCTGGAATGGCGCCTGGAAGCCTATCGCCGCTGGCTGACGCTGGACGAGCCGAAATGGGCGCGCGTCCACTATCCCAAAATCGATTTCCAGGACCTCCACTATTACGCCGCGCCCAAGAGCACGCCCGGGCCGACTTCGCTCAGCGAGGTCGATCCCGAACTGCTGAAGGTCTATGAGAAGCTCGGCATTCCGCTCAGGGAACAGGAAATCCTCGCCGGCGTGCAGAAGACCGATGCGTCGGAGCTCGAGGAAGCCAGCGACAACGTCTACAAGTCGGGCCGCGTCGCCGTCGATGCGGTGTTCGATTCCGTCTCTGTCGTCACCACTTTCAAGAAGGAACTGGCGCAGGCCGGCGTCATCTTCTGCTCGATCTCGGAAGCCATCCGCGAGCATCCGGAACTGGTGAAGAAATATCTCGGTTCTGTCGTGCCGACCTCCGACAATTTCTACGCAACGCTGAATTCGGCCGTGTTCACCGACGGTTCGTTCGTCTTCGTGCCCAAGGGCGTGCGCTGCCCGATGGAACTGTCGACCTATTTCCGCATGAACGAGAAGAACACCGGCCAGTTCGAGCGCACGCTGATCATCGCCGAGGAGGGGGCTTACGTCTCCTATCTCGAAGGCTGCACGGCGCCGCAGCGCGACGAGAATCAGCTTCATGCCGCGGTGGTCGAGCTGATCGCGCTCGACGATGCCGAGATCAAATATTCGACGGTGCAGAACTGGTATCCCGGCGACGCCGAAGGCAAGGGCGGCATCTACAATTTCGTCACCAAGCGCGGCGACTGCCGCGGCCATCGCTCGAAGATTTCGTGGACGCAGGTCGAGACCGGTTCGGCCATCACCTGGAAATATCCGAGCTGCATCCTGCGCGGCGACGATTCCAGCGGCGAGTTCTATTCGATTGCCGTGTCGAACGGTTATCAGCAGGTCGACAGCGGCACCAAGATGATCCATCTCGGCAGGAACACGTCGAGCCGCATCATCTCCAAGGGCATTGCCGCCGGCTTCTCGCAGAACACCTATCGCGGCCAGGTCTCGGCGCACTGCAAGGCGACCAACGCCCGCAACTTCACCAATTGCGATTCCCTGCTGATCGGCGATCAGTGCGGCGCACACACCGTGCCCTACATGGAAGCCAAGAATTCGACCGCGCAGTTCGAGCACGAGGCCACCACCTCGAAGATTTCCGAGGACCAGAAGTTCTATGTCATGCAGCGCGGCATTCCGGAAGAAGAGGCGATCGCGCTGATCGTCAACGGCTTCGTCAAGGACGTCATCCAGCAACTGCCGATGGAGTTCGCGGTCGAGGCGCAGAAACTGATCGGGATCAGCCTCGAGGGGAGCGTTGGGTGAGTGACGATGAGGCAGAGGACGGTCCGCCGTTGGTCGCACGCGTTCACCAGTTTGACAGGCATTCTGGTGAGCTACCCGACAACTATCGGGCCGACCTCGATGAGCAGATTTGCGGAGAATTGGCAACGTCGCTCGGGAACTACCTTCGAAGCTTTGCTGCCGAAAGGAAAGTTGGCGTCAGGATCGAAGTCGAAGCCAACCGAATTAGCGCTGGGCGCGAAGACGGCACGGAGTTGATGATCACCGTCTACGGCCCTGAGATTTTTGAAATCACCAGGTGGCCGAATCCCGCCGACGCCGTCGAGGACGGAAGTATGCGATTTGACTTGGCACCTGAACTTGAAAGCGACGTCGCCGTTGCCCTAGCTCGGCGATATGTAGTTAACGGAACGATAGAGCAAGAGAATGCTTGAAATCAGAAACCTCCATGCCCGTATCGTCGACGACGGCACCGAGATCATTCGCGGCCTGAATCTTTCGGTGAAGGCCGGTGAGGTCGCCGCCATCATGGGGCCGAACGGCTCGGGAAAATCGACGCTGTCCTATATCCTTGCCGGGCGCGAGGATTATGAGGTCACCGAGGGCGATATCCTCTACAACGGCCAGTCGATCCTCGAAATGGATCCGGCCGAGCGCGCCACCGCCGGCATCTTTCTCGCCTTCCAGTATCCGATGGAGATACCGGGCGTGGCGACGATGGAATTCCTGAAAGTGGCGATGAACGAGCAGCGCAAGGCGCGCGGCCAGGAACCGCTGAAGATCCCGGAATTTCTCAAGCGCGTGAAGGAAGCGGCGGCCTCGCTCAACATGGACATGGCGATGCTGAAGCGGCCGCTCAATGTCGGCTTCTCCGGCGGCGAGAAGAAGCGTGCCGAGATCCTGCAGATGAAGCTGCTCGAGCCAAAGCTCTGCGTGCTCGACGAGACCGATTCCGGTCTCGATATCGACGCGCTGAAGATCGTCGCGGACGGCGTCAACACGCTGCGCTCGCCGGACCGGGCCATCGTCGTCATCACCCATTACCAGCGCCTGCTCCAATACATCGTGCCGGATACGGTGCACGTGCTCTACAGGGGTCAGGTGATCAAGTCGGGCGACAAGTCGCTGGCGCTCGACCTCGAGGCCAATGGCTATGCCGGCGTGATCGGGCAAGCCGCGTGAGATGCCAGCAGGCCCGGAAGGCAAGCCAAATAAGGCGATACTGATGAATATGCACACGACACCCCAGCGAACATTGGCCGAAACGGCGCTGATCGACGCCTTTGGCGAGCGGCTGTCGCTGCTGCCCGGCGACGGCGCGGTGATGCTGAAGCGCGACGACGCCATCGAGGCGATCAAGGGCGGCCTGCCGACGCGGCGCATCGAATCCTGGCACTATACGGACCTGCGCCGGCTGCTGACCTCGGTGCCGGACTTCGATCCGGCAGCGGTTGCGAAAGCCATTGCGCCGATCGTCGAAGGCTCCTCGGTTTTGCCGGTGCTGAACGGCGTTTCGAGCGCCAAGCTCGCTAGCATCGAGGGCGTTGTCGTGCAGCGCCTGTCGGAGAAGCTGACCGACGGCAGCGCAGCACCTGGGCTCGATTCTTATGGCAGCGACGACGCCATCGGCGCGCTCAACACCGCCTTTGTCGCCGACGGCTATTTCGTCGACATCGCCGACGGCGCCCAACTGGAAAAGCCGCTTGAGCTGCAGAATCTGCAGGGCGGGGGACAGACGCATGTGCGGCTGCTGACGCGCGCCGGCGCCGGCGCCAAGGCTGTTATCGTCGAGCGCCAGGCAGGCGAGGGGGCGGCGCTGGTCAGCGCGGTCAGCCAGCTTGTGCTTGGCGAGGGCGCCGAAGTGACATGGCTCATCGTGCAGGAGCAACCGGATACGGCGACGCACCTTGCCCAGTTCAAGGCGCATCTCGGCAAGAATTCGAAGCTGACGCTGTTCGTCATGAATGCCGGCGGCAAGCTTGTGCGCCAGGAGGTCGTTGTGAAGACGACCGGCGAGGGCGCCGAATTCACGCTGCGCGGCATCAATCTGCTCGCCGGCGACACCCATACCGACGTCACCATGGTGCTCGACCACGCCGTGCCGCATACCGCATCGACCGAAGTCTTCCGAAACGTGGTGACCGGCAAGGCGCGCGGCGTCTTCCAAGGCCGCATCAACGTCCACCAATATGCGCAGAAGACCAACGCCAAGATGGCCTGCAACACGCTGCTGTTGTCGGACGACGGGGAGTTCTCGACCAAGCCGGAGCTCGAAATCTTCGCCGACGACGTCGTCTGCGGCCATGGCGCGACCGTCACCGAGATCGACCACAGCCATCTGTTTTACCTGATGGCGCGCGGCGTCGACGAGAAGACCGCGCGCGGCCTGCTGGTCAAGGCCTTCGTCGCCGAGGTAATCGAGGAACTGGACGACGAGGCCATCGTCGAGGCGCTGGAAGCGAGACTCGACAACTGGTTCGTGGCGCACGGATAAAGTGGATGAGGGCCTGGCGCTTCGGCCAGCACCCCTCATCCGACCGAGCTTCGCTCGGCCACCTTCTCCCACAAGGGGAGAAGGAAACGCGCCTCTCCTTCTCCCCTTGTGGGAGAAGGTGGATTGGCGCGAAGCGCCAAGACGGATGAGGGGTGTTGGAAGGAACGCGGCAGCGCGGCAAGGACTTCGAGATGGACCAGAAAGTCGAAAACATCCCCTATGACGTCGAGGCGATCCGCCGCGACTTCCCGATCCTGTCGCGGCAAGTCTACGGCAAACCGCTGGTCTATCTCGACAATGGCGCCTCGGCGCAGAAGCCGCAGGCGGTGCTCGACGCCATCCAGCACGCCTATTCCCAGGAATACGCCAACGTCCATCGCGGCCTGCATTTCCTGTCCAATGCCGCGACCGACGCCTATGAGAGGGCTCGCGAGACGGTGCGCCGTTTCCTCAATGCGCCGAGCACCGACAATATCGTCTTCACCTCGAACACCACGGCGGCGATCAACACGGTCGCCTATGGTTTCGGCATGCCGAACATCGGCGAAGGCGACGAGATCGTGCTCTCGATCATGGAGCATCATTCCAACATCGTGCCGTGGCATTTCATCCGCGAGCGGCAGGGCGCCAAGCTGGTCTGGGTGCCGGTCGATGATCTCGGCGTCTTCCATATCGAGGAATTCGAGAAGCGGCTGACCGACCGCACCAGGCTGGTTGCCATCACCCATATGTCGAACGCGCTGGGCACGGTGACGCCGATCAAGGAGATCGTGCGCATCGCGCATGCCCGCGGCATTCCGGTGCTGGTCGACGGCAGCCAGAGCGCCGTGCATATGCCGATCGACGTGCAGGACCTCGACTGCGATTTCTTCGTCTTCACCGGCCATAAGGTCTATGGCCCGTCGGGCATCGGCGTGCTCTACGGCAAGAAGGATATTCTGGAGCGCATGCGCCCGTTCATGGGCGGCGGCGAGATGATCGAGGAGGTGACGCAAGACATCGTCACCTACAACGACCCGCCGCACCGTTTCGAGGCCGGCACGCCGCCGATCGTGCAGGCGATCGGACTTGGTGCGGCGCTCGAATACATGGAAAAGATCGGACGTGAGCGCATCGCCGCGCACGAGGCCGATCTGAAGGATTATGCGCATCAAAAACTGCGCGCCATCAACTCGCTGCGCATCTTCGGCGATGCGCCCGGCAAGGGCGCAATCATCTCGTTCGAGCTGCAGGGCATCCACGCGCACGACGTGTCGATGGTCATCGACCGGCAGGGCGTGGCGGTGCGCGCCGGCACCCATTGCGCCCAGCCGCTGTTGAAACGCTTCGGCGTAACATCCACATGCAGGGCATCGTTCGGCATGTATAATACCAGGGCTGAAGTCGATGCTTTGGCCGATGCGCTGGAAAAGGCGCGAAAGTTCTTCGGGTGACGATCATGGATGATGCCAGCCACACCGCCGAAAGCACGGCACTGGATATGACCACCAATGCGGCGGTTTCCGGGTCAACGATTCCCGCCGACGAACTGGCGCGGCTGACCGACGACATCGTCTCGGCGCTGAAGACGGTCTATGACCCGGAAATCCCGGCCGACATCTATGAGCTCGGCCTGGTCTACAAGATCGACATCGAGGACGACCGCTCGGTCAAGATCGACATGACGCTGACCGCGCCGGGCTGCCCGGTGGCTGGCGAAATGCCGGGCTGGGTCGAAAACGCCGTCGGCGCCGTCGAAGGCGTCTCCGGCGTCGAGGTCAACATGACCTTCGACCCGCCCTGGTCGCCCGACCGCATGTCGGAAGAGGCGCAGGTGGCGGTTGGGTGGTACTAGCATCCGACCAGCCAGAGGCTGGCGCACTTGCGCCGGGTACAAAACTTCACCATTTTAGGTGAGGAATCATTCGGCAGGCCTTGAACCTGCGCGCATGGAGAAGGAAAACATGGGACGCTTCGCCGTCATCACGATGACCGAAAAGGCCGCCGACCGGGTTCGCGAGATCGTTGCGACCCGTGAGAATGCGCATGGCATTCGCCTTGGCATCAAGAAGGGCGGCTGCGCCGGCATGGAATATACGGTCGATCTGGTGACCGAACCCAATACCAAGGACGACCATATCGAGCGTGACGGCGCCCATGTCTATGTCGCGCCGGAGGCGGCCCTTTTCCTGTTCGGCACCGAGATGGATTTCGAGCAGACGACGCTGCGCACCGGCTTCACCTTCCGCAATCCGAACCAGAGCTCGGCCTGCGGCTGCGGCGAATCGGTCGAATTGAAGCCGGCTGATCTGAAGGCACTGGCCGAAGCACGCGCTTCGGCCTGAGAATTTTCTTTTCCTTAGTAGGATTTCGCGAGACCCCCTCATCCGGCCGCTTCGCGGCCACCTTCTCCCCGAGGGGAGAAGAGGTCGCGAACGGTTGAGCCAGTCTCTTCTCCCCAGCGGGGAGAAGGTGGCCCGAAGGGCCGGATGAGGGGGACTGCCGAAGCTAATCCACCCACATCCCCGTTCGCTTGTGCCAGTCTGCGATCGACTCCTCCGGGTAGACGTCGAACACCTTGTCACCCTTGCCGATGTCGGGCTCGACCCAGTTCGCCTTGTATTTCAGCATCAGATGCACCTTCTCCGGCGGTTTCGGCAGGTCTGTGTCGATCGCCGAGGCAAACGGATGCACCAGCTCCGGCCAGGTCGGATCGTAGAGCCAGAGTGCCGTCCCGCATTTCGTGCAGAAGTTCCGCTCGCCCGTCGAGGTCTCGCGTTGCGGGTGCTCGTCGTCCTCGATCTCGGCGCGGTAGACGCCGAGATGGCGCTTGCCCTGGATTTTCAGCGTTTCGTAATCGGCGCCGAGATTGATGGCAAAACCGCCGCCGCCCTGCTGCTTGCGGCAGATCGAGCAGTAGCACAGCATGAACGGCACCGGCGTGTGGCTTTCCACCTCGAAACGCACGGCATTGCACCGGCAGGACCCTTTGAGCAGAAGCGGCATGAAAAACTCCGAGGAAATTGATTCTGAACTTGTCAGGATGGTGCCGGTTGCGTCGATGACAAGGGGAAATCCGGGTGACATGATCGCCGCATGGACAACGAGCGCATAGAAGAGCTTTTCGAAGGCCTCGGCCCGGTCAGCATCCGCAAGCTGTTCGGCGGCAAGGGCATCTATTTCGACGGCGTCATCGTCGCCATCGTCATCCGTGGCGAATTGATGCTGAAGGCCGACGCCGAAAGCGCCCCGGATTTCGAAGCGGCCGGCTGCCGGCAATGGACCTATACCGGCTCGCGCCACGGCAAGCTCGTGTCGATGCCCTATTGGAGCGTTCCCGACAGCGCCTTCGACGATCCCGACGAGATGGCGATCTGGGCACGCCGCGCCTACGAGGCAGGACGGCGCGCCGGCAAATAGGCTGCGTCATGCTTCGGCAATTCCGGGCCGCACTTCATGCCAGGTCCCGCGCCTCGGGCACGAGCGCCAGCGCTTCGGCAAAGCCAGCGCTGGTGAAGGCGGCACTCTCGACGACGAGCATAGCTGCGGCAATGCCTTCGCGCAGTGCCGCGCGTAGCGTCAGGCCGCGCAGCAGGGCAGCGATCGTGGCGCCTGCCAATGCGTCGCCGGCGCCGGCAGTATCGGTCCGCTTTTGTAGCGGCGGTGGCGAGATCGAGAACGCGCTCAATTCGTCGAAACCGAGCACTGGTTCGTCGCCGGCGGTGATCACGCCGCTTTTCAGCCCGGCGCGTATTAGGCCGTCGACGATGCCTTGATCGTCAGCATCGATGCCGACGTCGGCGAGCACGCCGGCCTCCTGCCGGTTCATGAAGGCCAGCGCCAGACGGTCGAGCACCGGCATCAGCCGCGCCGCCTTATTGGGCGAGACCGCAAGCGCAAACACCGGCTTGTCGGCGGCGAGTGCCGCCAGCCGCCCCAGCGCGGTCGACGGCAGGTTGGCGTCGCACAGCACCGCGTCGGCCGAACCGATCGCTTCCCGCACCTTGGCGCGGCGGATCTGCTTGGGAAGCGCCAGCTCGTAGAGCACCATGTCGGCAAGGCCGGCGATCAGCCCGCCGTCGCTATCGATCAGCATCGTATGGCTTGGCGTTGCTCGGTCGAGGAACACCGCCGACAGGTCGGCAATGCCGGCCTCGGTGACGGCGCGTAAAACCGTGTCGCCAAGGGCATCGCCGCCGCGCACCGAAAGCAGCGAGGCCGAGGCGCCGCGTCGCACCGCACAGCGCAAGGCGTTGAAGACGGCACCGCCGACATGCTCGCGCATCGTGCCGGGGTTGGAAGCGGCCGGCACGAAGGCGCCGGCAACCCGGCCGCGCCGCTCGATATAGGCGCCGCCCACGGCCAGGATCGTCGGGGATTTGATCATGCCGTCAAAATGCCCTTTAGCTGTTGCCCGGGGGAGACTAGGTCGCCGGGCGGAACCCTGCAATCGCGGGTCCGATTCGGTTGGTGACGGCAACGGCGCCGCATGCGAGGCGAGACACATCGGAAGCAATAATTGCGAAACAAAAATAGAACAAATAGGGATATGCGTTATTTTTCAAACCCTTGGTGCTCATTGACAAATGAGAACAAATGAGGTACATTCTTTTAAGGATTGCGGGATTGTCCGGCCTCCATTGACGACCACGGGGTGATGTATCATGGCTCAGAATTCTTTGCGGCTTGTAGAGGACAAAGCGGTGGACAAATCAAAGGCTCTGGATGCGGCGCTGTCGCAAATCGAGCGTGCCTTCGGCAAGGGCTCGATCATGCGGCTCGGCGCGAACGAGCAGGTCGTCGAGATCGAAACGGTGCCGACCGGCTCGCTTGGGCTGGACATCGCGCTTGGCGTCGGCGGTCTGCCGCGCGGCCGCATCGTCGAGATCTACGGGCCGGAAAGCTCGGGCAAGACGACGCTGGCGCTGCACACGGTGGCCGAAGCCCAGAAGAAGGGCGGCATCTGCGCCTTCGTCGATGCCGAGCACGCGCTCGACCCGGTCTATGCCCGCAAGCTCGGCGTCGATCTCGAAAACCTTTTGATCTCGCAGCCCGATACCGGCGAGCAGGCGCTGGAGATCTGCGACACGCTGGTGCGCTCCGGCGCCATCGACGTGCTGGTGGTCGATTCGGTGGCGGCGTTGACGCCGCGGGCGGAAATCGAAGGCGAGATGGGCGATTCGCTGCCCGGCCTGCAGGCCCGCCTGATGAGCCAGGCACTGCGCAAGCTCACCGCCTCGATCTCGCGCTCCAACACCATGGTCATCTTCATCAACCAGATCCGCATGAAGATCGGCGTCATGTTCGGTTCGCCCGAGACGACGACCGGCGGCAATGCGTTGAAATTCTATGCCTCGGTCCGCCTCGACATCCGCCGCATCGGCTCGGTCAAGGATCGCGACGAGGTCGTCGGCAACCAGACCCGCGTCAAGGTCGTCAAGAACAAGCTGGCGCCGCCCTTCAAGGTGGTCGAGTTCGACATCATGTATGGCGAGGGCGTCTCCAAGACCGGCGAGCTGGTCGATCTCGGCGTCAAGGCGGGCGTGGTCGAAAAGTCGGGCGCCTGGTTCTCCTACAATTCGCAGCGTCTTGGCCAGGGCCGCGAAAACGCAAAACTGTTCCTGCGCGACAATCCCGACACGGCGCGCGAGATCGAGCTGGCGCTACGGCAGAATGCCGGGCTGATCGCTGAGAAATTCCTTGAGAACGGCGGCTCCGAAAGCAGCGACGACGGTTTCGAGGACGACGCCGGGGTGATGTAGGGCAGGCGACGCCTCGCTGAGCCTCAGCCAGGTTTCGATTTGATGTTTTGATTTTGAGTTTGCGTAATCGATGCGTTTCGAACCGCCGGCCCAGGGCCGGCGGTTCGCGTTTGACGGCGAGGCAGACGCATTTCAAGGCGCTGGTGAAAGCCGGGATTTGAGCCCATTTGGTGTTTCTGGACAGGCTGCGGTGCGACCGCTAAAAGGCCATGTCTATTTTCCGCCGGCAGCCGGCGGTTCTCTCGAAAAGGCAGTATTCATGAGTGGCGTCAACGAGATCCGGTCGGCATTTCTCGACTATTTTCGCAAGGAAGGTCACGAGGTCGTCGCGTCAAGCCCGCTGGTGCCGCGCAACGACCCGACGCTGATGTTCACCAATGCCGGCATGGTGCAGTTCAAGAACGTTTTCACCGGTCTGGAGAAGCGGCCGTATTCGCGCGCCACGACTGCCCAGAAGAGTGTTCGCGCCGGCGGCAAGCACAACGACCTCGACAATGTCGGCTACACCGCGCGCCACCTGACCTTCTTCGAGATGCTCGGCAATTTCTCCTTCGGCGACTATTTCAAGGAGCGGGCCATAGAGCTTGCCTGGAACCTGATCACCAGGGAGTTCGGGCTGAAGAAGGACAAGCTGCTGGTCACCGTCTACCACACCGACGACGAGGCGGCCTCGTACTGGAAGAAGATCGCCGGCCTTTCGGACGATCGCATCATCCGCATCGCGACTTCGGACAATTTCTGGGCAATGGGCGACACTGGACCTTGCGGGCCGTGTTCGGAGATATTCATCGACCGTGGCGAGCATATCTGGGGCGGCCCTCCCGGCAGCCCCGAGGAGGATGGCGACCGTTTCCTTGAATTCTGGAACCTGGTGTTCATGCAGTACGAACAGGTGACGAAGGAGGAGCGCGTCGACCTGCCGCGTCCGTCGATCGACACAGGCATGGGCCTCGAGCGCATGGCATCCATCCTGCAAGGGGTTGAAAGCGTCTTCGAAACCGACCTGTTCCGCCACCTGATCGACGCTGCGTCGTCGGCGCTTGGCAAAGGTCCGGATGCGGACGCCGTCGCATCGTTGCGCGTCATCGCCGATCACCTGCGTTCGTCCTGCTTCCTGGTCGCCGACGGCGTGCTGCCGTCCAACGAAGGACGCGGCTACGTGCTTCGTCGCATCATGCGCCGCGCTATGCGCCACGCGCAGTTGCTCGGCGCCCGCGATCCGCTGATGTGGCGCCTGGTGCCGGCACTGGTCCGCGAGATGGGCCAAGCCTACCCGGAACTGGTGCGCGGCGAACAGATGATCACCGAAACGCTGAAGCTGGAAGAGACGCGCTTCCGCAAGACGCTGGTGCGCGGCTTGGGCTTGCTTTCGGAGGCGACGGAAAAGCTGGCCTCCGGCGACATGCTGGATGGCGAGACAGCGTTCAAGCTCTACGACACCTATGGCTTTCCGCTCGATCTGACGCAGGACGCGCTGCGCCAGCGCAACATCTCGGTCAACCTTGCCGGCTTCACCGAGGCGATGGAGCGGCAGAAAGCGGAGGCGCGCAAAAGCTGGGCCGGCTCCGGCGACGTGGCGACCGAGACGGTATGGTTTCCGGTGCGCGAGAACGCCGGCGCCACCGAGTTCCTCGGCTATGAGACCGAGCAGGCGGAAGGCCTCATCCAAGCGCTGGTCAGGGGCGGCAAGACCGTCGACAGCGCCGGCAAAGGTGACGCCGTTGCCGTGGTTGTCAACCAGACGCCGTTCTATGGCGAGTCCGGTGGCCAGATGGGCGACACCGGCGTCATTTCGGGCGACGGGTTCTCGATCGAAATATCCGATACCCAGAAGAAGGCCGATGGGCTTTTCGTCCATCTCGGCAAGGTGGCTAACGGCACGGTCAAGACGGGCGCGACCGTCGAGCTGAAGGTGGACCACGCGCGTCGCTCCAGGCTGCGCGCGAACCATTCCGCCACGCATCTGATCCATGAGGCGCTGCGCGAGGTGCTGGGTACCCATGTGGCGCAGAAGGGCTCGCTGGTCGCGCCCGAGCGTCTGCGCTTCGACATTTCGCACAACAAGCCGATCTCGCCTGGCGAGCTCGAAGAGGTCGAGCGCATGGCAAACGAGATCGTCGTTCAGAACGGCCCTGTAACCACGCGGCTGATGTCTGTCGACGACGCCATTGCCGAAGGCGCCATGGCGCTGTTTGGCGAGAAATATGGCGATGAAGTGCGCGTCGTTTCGATGGGCACGGGCTTGCATGGCGCCAAGGCCAACCGGCCTTATTCGGTCGAGCTATGCGGCGGCACGCATGTCAGGGCGACCGGCGATATCGGCCTGGTGCGCATCGTGTCCGACAGCGCGGTCGCTGCCGGCGTGCGCCGCATCGAGGCGTTGACCGGCGAGGCGGCCAGAAAGCATCTCGACGAACAGGACAAGCGGTTGAAGGCGGCCGCCGCCGCGTTGAAGATTTCGCCGGCCGATGTGCCGGCCCGCGTCGAGGCGCTGCTGGACGAACGCAAGAAGCTCGAAAAGGAGCTGATCGAGGCGCGCAAGAAGCTGGCGCTGGGCGATCGCTCGCCAGCCGGTGTGCCTGCGGAAAACGAAACCATTGCCGGTGTCGGTTTTCTCGGCAAGGCGGTATCGGGCGTCTCGCCAAAGGATCTTAAGCCGTTGGCCGATGCCGGCAAGAAGTCGCTCGGCTCCGGCATCGTCGTCTTTGTCGGCGCCGGCGAGGACAACAAGGCGAGCGTCGTCGTCGCCGTCACCGATGATCTGGCCGGCCGCTTCAACGCCATCGATCTGGTGCGCGTCGCGTCCGCGGCATTGGGCGGGCAGGGCGGCGGCGGGCGACCCGATATGGCTCAGGCCGGCGGCCCGGACGCCTCGAAGGCCGAAGACGCGATCGCTGCGGTGAAAGCGGCTCTCGAAGCGGCGTGAACCTGCACCGGGGGCGGCACGGCCGAAATGGCGCGCCGCCCAGCGGATATCTTTGAGAGCCGATATGCCGACGCTGACGATGTATCAGGTCGATGCCTTTGCCGAACGGGCCTTCCAGGGTAACCCTGCCGCCGTTCTCCTTTTAGAGGAATGGCTGTCGGAGCAGGTAATGCAGGCCATCGCCAACGAAAACAATCTTGCTGAAACCGCGTTTGTGCGGCCGAATGGCAAAGGTTGGGATTTGCGCTGGTTCACGCCGGTCCATGAAGTCGACTTCTGCGGCCACGCCACTCTTGCGGCCGCCCATGTGCTGGCTACGGAATACAATGGTCAGGGCGAAATGGCCTTCGCCACCCGGGTCGGCGAGCTGCGGGTTTCCCGGTGGGAAGGGGGCTATCAGCTCGATCTGCCTTGTTTTCCGCCGCAGCCCATCGAGGAAGAGCTGAACTCGGCGCTGCAAGCGATATTGCCTCAGCGGCCGGTTGCGAGCTTCCGCAATTTCGAGAACCTGTTTGTCGAGCTTGCCGACGAGACAACCGTGCGATCTTTCGTTCCCGATCTGCTCAGGATCGGACGTTTTCATTCTCTCGGCCTGGTTATTACCGCGCCTGGGCGAGCCCACGATTTCGTCTCCCGTTACTTCGTGCCCGGGGCGGGCATTCCCGAGGATCCGGTTACCGGCTCCATTCATGCGACGCTGGTACCTTATTGGGCTGAAAAACTCGGCAAGACGCATCTGTCGGCATTCCAATGCTCGCAGCGCGGCGGGCATTTGCTATGCAAACTGGCCGGAGATCGCGTGCTGATCACAGGCCGTGCGAAGACCTTTATGAAGGCGGAGATCTACCTTCCCGATTAAGCGGCTTGGCTCCGGTTCCTCGCCCCCACGAAGTGGGGGAGAGGTGGCCGCGAAGCGGCCGGAGAGGGGGCCTGCGCAATCAAAAGGCGCTTTAGGAATGCGCCGATTTCCCCTCTCCGTCTCGGCTTCGCCGAGCCACCTCTCCCCGCAAGCGGGGCGAGGAACCCAGGTCGTGCGAAGTTGCCGCGCCTCGCGGCGGTTTCACCCTGCCTTTTCGGTTTTCGCAAAATTCGCGCGTTGAGTGATGCGCGCATACCAATCCCGAATCTCGGCAAACTCGGCCAGCAGGGCTTGTCCCTCGGCGACCTTGACGAAATAGCCGATGATCGGTGCGGCGTGCAGGTCGGCCAGCGTCAGGTCCGTCCCCAACAGCCAAGGCCCTTCGGCTTTCAGCGAAGAGAGCGCCTGCAATGCCGTTCTCGCCTGCCGCAACCCGTTGGCGATCACGGCTTCGTCGGGCGGCGTTTTTTCCAGCCGCTCGACAGCGACATCCCAGACCATGGTCCTGTAGGCGTAGGCGTCGAGCAGGCCGGTGATCTGGTTCAGGCGTGCTCGAGGCCGGGCTTCGACCGGTTGCAGCGCCGGGCCGCCAAAGGCTTCGTCGACATAACGGGCAATCGCGCCGGTCTCGTAGAGGCGAAAGCCGTCATGCTCGAAGGCCGGAATGCGGCCGAACGGCTGGTGCTCGAAATACCAGCCGGGAATGCCGTCCGCGGCAAAGACGTCGACGGGCACGAGCTCGTAGCCGACGCCCTTTTCCTCCAGCACCAGCCGCACGATGCGCACATAGACGCTGTAATCCGCGCCGTAGACGACGGGCTTGCCCATGTCGGTTGGGCTCAGGCCATCGCCTTCTGCAAATTCTCGTCGATCTTGTCGAGGAAGCCGGTGGTCGAAAGCCATGGCTGGTCGGGGCCGATCAGCAGCGACAGGTCCTTGGTCATGAAGCCGGACTCGACCGTCTGGATGCAGACCCTTTCCAGGGTCTCGGCAAAGCGCTTCAGTTCGGCATTGTCGTCGAGCTTGGCGCGATGAGCGAGGCCGCGCGTCCAGGCAAAGATCGAGGCGATCGAATTGGTCGAGGTCTCCTCGCCCTTCTGGTGCTGGCGATAGTGGCGGGTGACGGTGCCGTGCGCGGCTTCCGCCTCGACGGTCTTGCCGTCCGGCGTCATCAGCACCGAGGTCATCAGGCCGAGCGAGCCGAAGCCTTGCGCCACCGTGTCGGACTGCACGTCGCCGTCATAATTCTTGCAGGCCCAGACATAGCCACCCGACCATTTCAGGCTCGAGGCCACCATGTCGTCGATCAGCCGGTGCTCGTACCAGAGCTTCTTAGCTTTGAATTCTGTTTCGAACTCCGCCTCGTAGACCTCCTGGAAGATGTCCTTGAAGCGGCCGTCATAGGCTTTGAGGATGGTGTTCTTGGTCGAGAGGTAGACGGGGTAATTGCGCAGCAGGCCGTAGTTCAGGGAGGCGCGGGCGAATTCGCGGATCGATTCGTCGAGATTGTACATGGCCATGGCGACGCCGGCGCCGGGTGCGTCGAACACGTCGTGCTCGATCACCTGGCCGTCCTCGCCGACGAATTTGATCGTCAGCTTGCCCTTGCCGGGGAAGCGGAAGTCGGTGGCGCGGTACTGGTCGCCGAAGGCGTGGCGGCCGACGATGATCGGCTTGGTCCAGCCGGGCACCAGCCGCGGCACGTTCTTCATGATGATCGGCTCGCGAAAGATGGTGCCGCCGAGGATGTTGCGGATGGTGCCGTTCGGCGACTTCCACATCTTCTTCAGCTTGAATTCCTCGACGCGCTGCTCGTCGGGCGTGATCGTCGCGCATTTCACGCCGACGCCGTATTTCTTGATGGCATTGGCCGAATCGATGGTCACCTGGTCGTTGGTGGCGTCGCGGTGCTCGATGCCGAGGTCGTAATATTCGAGCTTGAGGTCGAGATAAGGGTGGATCAGCTTGTCCTTGATGAACTGCCAGATGATGCGGGTCATCTCGTCGCCGTCGAGTTCGACGACCGGGTTCGCCACCTTGATCTTCGCCATGGAAAGAATGCCTCGCTTTTGGGGAACGGAACGGCCTTGCCCGCACGGCTGCCGGCCCTGGGATGCGGCCCGTATATCAAAGGCTTTTTGGCCGCGCAAACGGCGAACCGCGCCGTAGTGCCGGCATTCCTTGCGAAAGCTTCATTTTCGCCGCCAAATGTGGCAGGGGACTGCGAAATGCCGCAAACAGCAGTTCACTGACAACCATGGCCGCTACCCAGGATCCCGACAACCCTCTTGCCTCCGGAACTCCAGCGTCCGGACCGGCGATCATCCTGGTCGAGCCGCAGCTCGGCGAGAATATCGGCATGGTTGCGCGCGCCATGGCCAATTTCGGCCTTTCCGAGCTGCGGCTCGTCAATCCGCGCGACGGCTGGCCGAGCGAGAAGGCGCGTGCCGCCGCAAGCCGCGCCGACCACGTCATCGATGCCGTCAAGGTGTTCGATGACCTGGCCTCGGCGATTGCCGATTTGAACTTCGTCTTCGCCACCACGGCGCGCGCGCGCGACAATTTCAAGCCGGTGCGCGGTCCGGTCGAGGCGGGCAGGGCGCTGCGCGCGCGGCAGCGGGCCGGCCAGCGCACCGGCATCCTGTTCGGCCGCGAGCGCTTCGGCCTCTATAATGACGAGGTCGGCCTTGCCGACGAGATCGTCACCTTCCCCGTCGATCCAGCCTTCTCCTCGCTCAACATCGCCCAGGCGGCCCTGCTGATGTCCTATGAATGGATGAAGTCCGGCCTGGAAGACGAGACCAGGACCAACTTCTCCGGCCCCGAAATGCCGCCGGCCACCAAGGACGAATTGCACGGCCTGTTTGTGTATCTGGAAGGTGCACTCGAGGCGCGCGGCTATTTCCGCCCGGCAGCGAAGAAGCCGAAGATGGTCGACAATTTGCGCGCTGTGCTGACCCGCCCCGGCTTTGCCGAGCCGGAGCTCAAGGTGCTGCGCGGCATAATATCATCGCTGGACAGGTTCTCGCCGGCCATGCCGCGCGGCGACGGATCGCCCGGCGACGATCCAAGGCGGCTCCCGGCGGCCGCGGCACGCGCTGCGAGGGCGAAAGACAAAGACTAGCCTCGGAACTGCCCATACCTCACCAGTAACCGAATGTTATTTGGTGTGATCCATTGTCTGGAAAACGATGGATCCTTTCGATGTTCAATTCAAATATCGGGCGTCTTCGCTTTTTTTTCTATTCCGCGGCCTTGCTGGTTGCGGAAATCGTGACCTTTGTGCTGTGCGTCGTGCTGACCATCGGCATCGAGGGTTTGGCCAATTCAAAGCCCGGACCTTCCAGGGAAGGGCTGGCCGCGGCTGTTCTCGTTACCTCGCTGGTGATCGTTCTGTTCCGCGCGAATTTCGCCTGGCGTCGAAGCCGCGACGCGCAAGGGTCGAGTTGGATCCTTTGGTCGTATATCGTGTTCTCGACCCTGTTCGCGATCCTGCAGGCCGGCACTGTTCTTGTCGTAAAATTCGACGGCGAAGATTCGCATTCCGGCCTCAACCTGCTGGGATTAGCTCTTGTCGGGCTGTGGGCCGTCATCTTGGCGGGCAAGCCGGCGGGCGGTGGCTCTGCGGATATGGCGTCATCCCTGAGTTTCGACGATTTCGACCCGCCCGGGCCGCTGCGCGGCGCCGCCGCGCTCCATTCAGCGTCAGCCGCCGGCGCGACGGCCCTGGCTCCAGCCTACGCCACGCGGGCCGCGCCGGTGCCGTCGAACCACCCTGCATCTCAACCTGCATCTCCGGCGAACGGCCGGCCGCGGCCCGGCGGCTTCGGCAAGCGGGGCCTTGTGTGATCGTCTCGCCGCATCAAGGCCATGATGGTTCCAGATAGAAGCGTCAGAGATAAAGCCATCGCCGACGCAAAGGATGGGCCCGCCTTCTCTCTTTCGAGCCCACGTGATCCCAGCCCTTAGTGAATTCAATGACGATGACCGATCCATCAAGCGCCCGTCCGATCCTGATGTTCGATTCCGGCATTGGCGGCCTCACCGTGCTGCGTGAGGCGCGCGTGCTGATGCCTGACCGCCGCTTCATCTATGTCGCCGACGACGCGGCGTTCCCCTTCGGCGCCTGGGAGGAACCGGCGCTGAGAACACATATCCTGGAGTTGTTCGCCAGGCTGCTCGACCGGTTTTCGCCGGCCATTTCGGTCATCGCCTGCAACACCGCCTCGACACTGGTCATCGATGCTTTGCGCGAGAGGTTTCCCGGCCATCCTTTCGTCGGCACCGTGCCGGCCATCAAGCCGGCGGCGGAACGCACGCGCTCAGGTCTGGTTTCGGTGCTGGCGACGCCCGGCACCGTCAAGCGCCAGTACACGCGCGATCTGATCAGCAAATGGGCGCAGAAATGCCATGTCCGCCTGGTCGGCAGCGACAGGCTGGCGGGATTGGCCGAAGCCTATATGCGCGACGGTTTTGTCGACGAGGACGCCGTGCGCGCAGAGATCGCGCCGTGCTTCGTCGAGCATGACGGGCTGCGCACCGACATCGTCGTGCTTGCCTGCACCCATTATCCGTTTTTGGCCAACCGCATGCGCAAGACAGCACCGTGGCCGGTCGACTGGCTCGACCCGGCCGAGGCGATCGCACGCCGGGCGCTGTCGCTGCTTGCCGATACCGAGGCCGCTTATCGCAGAGAGGCACTGCCGGAAGGCGCCGACCTTGCGTTCTTCACCTCGAACAGCGCCGATTTTCCGACGCGCCGGCTGATGCAGGGATTTGGCCTGACGATATCCTGACCGCAAGCAATTTTCGCTTTGGGAACATCACACCAGACAATGCGTTTTCCTCTCATCGGAAACGGGAGAAACCATCATGCCAGCCACCTCAAAAGCCCAGCAGAAAGCGGCCGGCGCGGCATTGTCAGCCAAGCGCGGCGAGACCAAGAAGGGCGCGCTCAAAGGCGCGTCAAAGGGAATGTATAAATCCATGAGCGAAAAACAGCTCGAGGAATTCGCCGAGACCAAGCGCAAGGGCCTGCCGGAAAAGAAGTCGAAACACTGATCGACTGGCCATTCTGACGGCGGATGCCGGTCAATAAAAGGCCCGCGGCTGAGCCGCGGGCCATGAAGTCTCAACGGGCGAGGACGAAAATTACCAGTTCCAGCCCCACCCGCAGCGCCGCACTTTGTAGCGGATGACCTTGCGATGACCGTGGCGCCACACCACCTTCTTCTTGACCACGATGCGGCAGACCTGGTGATGCCTGTGCCCATGCCAATGCCGGGCCTGCGCCGGCTCGGGCGCGACCGCCATCGTGCCGGCCATCACCGCGGCTCCTACCAACGTAAGGAAGAACTTCTTCATGCGAATTCCAGCTCCTCTGACTTCAGTCCCTTCCTGATGCCGCTGGCGCAACCTCCCGCCACATCCGGCACGTTCTACAACCGTAACACTATCCGGTTCGGCGATTCGCGCCAGCCAGAAGCTTGACAGCGGTTAAATCTCCGTTTAACCAGCCCACCAACACCGGGCCGCAATGCCCGGTGGTTTTCTTTATGTGTGCAAGACGTTTGGGAAGCCGGTTTTACTTTCCCTATGTCTTGTTTGAAATGACGTGTCCCGTGGGTTTTCCGTCGCGTTGCGTGGAAAACCCTGTCAGGTCTCGAAAACGGAGGCCAGAGGAGGGCGCGTTTCCTTCACCCGGACCATGAGGTTCCGGGTATGTTGTTTTGAAAGGGAATGCGATGAGCAAGCGCGAATCCGCGAAGTACAAGATCGACCGCCGTCTTGGCGAAAACATCTGGGGCCGCCCGAAGTCCCCGGTCAACAAGCGTGAATACGGCCCCGGCCAGCATGGCCAGCGCCGCAAGGGCAAGCTTTCCGATTTCGGCCTGCAGCTGCGCGCCAAGCAGAAGCTAAAGGGCCACTATGGCGACGTTTCGGAAAAGCAGTTCCGCAAGGTCTATGAAGAGGCGGACCGCCGCAAGGGCGACACCTCGGAGAACCTGATCGGCCTGCTCGAATCGCGCCTCGACGCGGTCGTCTACCGCGCCAAGTTCGTGCCGACCATCTTTGCGGCGCGCCAGTTCGTCAATCACGGCCACGTCAACGTCAACGGCAAGCGCGTCAACATCGGCTCGTACCGCTGCAAGCCGGGCGACGTCGTCGAAGTGCGCGAGAAGTCGAAGCAGCTGGTCATCGTGCTGGAATCGGTGGGCCTGGCCGAGCGCGACGTGCCCGATTATATTGAAGCCGATCACAACAAGATGACCGCGGCCTTCACGCGCATCCCCGGCCTGGCGGACGTTCCGTTTGCCGTGCAGATGGAACCGAACTTGGTCGTCGAATTCTATTCGCGCTGATCGTCGCGTTCGTCGCGATACAATCGAAGGCCGCCCGTCGAGGCGGCCTTTTCTTTTTTCGTTCCTTTTCCGCGGCGTGATTCCGAAATCGATTTCGATTTTCGGTCCGATGCGCTACTGCGGGCGGCAACAGGATCTTGGGGCCGACGCGCCGTGAACATGCAGCCAGACGCCGAAACGCTCGAACCGGTCGCCGACGCCGAAGGCGGCTTTCATCCTCTGTTTGCCGATGTGCCGTCCTCCGTCGAGTTCAACAAGCTGCGCAAACGGCTGTTGCGGCTTGCCCGCCAGGCGATCGACGATTTCTCCATGGTGAGGCCCGGCGACCGTTGGCTGGTCGCTCTGTCGGGCGGCAAGGATTCCTACGGCCTGCTTGCCGTTCTGCTCGATCTCAAATGGCGCGGGCTGCTGCCGGTCGAGCTGTTAGCCTGCAATCTCGACCAGGGCCAGCCGAACTTTCCCAAGCACATATTGCCCGATTATCTCGATAGATATGCCATTCCGCATCGCATCGAATATCAGGACACCTATTCGGTGGTCACCGACAAGCTGGCCGAGGGCAGCACCTATTGCTCGCTGTGCTCGCGGCTACGGCGCGGCCATCTCTATCGCATTGCCCGCGAGGAGGGCTGCTCGGCGCTGGTGCTCGGCCACCACCGCGAGGACATACTGGAAACCTTCTTCATGAACCTGTTCCATGGCGGGCGCCTGGCCGCCATGCCGCCGAAGCTGCTCAATGACGAAGGCGATGTCATGGTGCTGCGGCCGCTCGCCTATTGTGCGGAAGCCGATCTCGAGAAATTCGCCGGCGCCATGAAATTCCCGATCATTCCGTGCGATCTGTGCGGTAGCCAGGAAGGCCTGCAGCGCAACGCCATGAAGGCGATGCTCGACGACATCGAGAAGCGCATGCCCGGCCGCAAGGACACGATGATCCACGCCATGACCAATGTGCGGCGTTCGCATCTGCTCGACAGGAAGCTGTTCGATTTCGCCGCCCTCAACGAAACCCTCACCACCAGGCGTCCCGATGACATTTGACGATAGCGCGATCGACTGGCTTGCCGACCTTCTGTCGGAAGCCGCCGTCGCCGAGATCATGCCACGCTTTCGCCGGTTGAGCGAGGGCGACGTCCGTCGCAAGACCTCGGCCGCCGATCTCGTCACCGAGGCCGACGTCAATGCCGAACGGCTCATCACCGCCAGGCTGCGCCAGCGTTATCCCCACGCAATGATCGTCGGCGAGGAGGCCTGCTCCGACGACCCGACGCTGCTCGACGGTCTCGGCGATGCCGAACTCGCCTTCGTCATCGACCCGGTCGACGGCACCTTCAACTTCGCCTCCGGCGTGCCGCTGTTCGGCGTCATGCTTGGCGTCGTGATCAAGGGCGAGACGGTCGCCGGCATCATTCACGATCCCGTCGGCAAGGATTGGCTGATCGGCGTTAGTGGCGCCGGCAGCCATATCCGCCATGCCCATAGCAATCTGGAAAAGGTCCATGTCGCCAAACCGGCGCCGATGTCGGAAATGACCGGTGCGGTCTCATGGCACTATGTGCCCGAGCCGGACCGCTCACGTTTGGCGCGCAACCAGACCAAGTCGCTGTCGCAGTTCAACTATCGCTGCGCCGCCCACGAATACCGCCTGCTGGCCAGCGGCCACGGCCATTTCGTCGTCTACAACAAGCTGATGCCTTGGGACCACCTGGCCGGCGTGCTGATCCATGCGGAGGCGGGCGGCCATGCCGCGCGCTTCGACGGCAGCGCCTATCTGCCGTCGCATGTCGGAGGTGGCCTGCTGGTCGCGCCGGACCGGGAGAGCTGGCGGGAGCTGCGCCGCGAGCTCTGGGCGGAATAACTCTTCGCTGCCAAAGTTGTCCAATCTTGTGCGAAACCGGAGATCTCGAATGAAACCTCGGTCCGCAATTGTTGCAACGGCCTTTGCCCTTGCCTTGGTTGCCGGTGTCAATGAAGCAAGAGCTGGGGAACGCGCATGTCGCAGTCCCGACTCCGTCGACACCATAGACGAGATGTTCTCCGCGATCTTCGCCTGTTGGAAGCCGCCGCGCGGAAGCGCGGGCATGACCCTGACGCTGCAGTTCTCAATTCGCCGAAACGGCACGCTTATCGGCAAGCCGCGCGTCACCTACTCACATCTAGGGGACGATGGTCCGCTCAACCGGGCCTTCGTGGCTTCCGTCCTCGAGGCGCTCGACAAGGCTCTTCCACTGCCCGTTTCGGACAGTATGGGTGGAGCAATCGCAGGACGTACGCTGTTCCCTCGCTTCACCGCGGTCAGTGAGGGTGCATCCTAGGCGCACGCGCAATGGGCATTAAACCGGCGGGTTATGCGGCTGGAACAGTCTGCCGCGCTCGGCCAGCAGGATCATCAGCAGCGCCGCCACCGACACGCTGCAGAACCCGGCGGCCAGCGGCGTCACCGTGCCGTTGAAGGCTTGGCCGATCAGCGTGCCGAGAATGCCACCAAGAAATGTCTGCATGAACCCGAGGATCGACGACGCAGTGCCGGCCAGGTGCCCCAGTGGCTCCATGGCGAGCGCGTTGAAGTTCGCGCCCAGCGCGCCGAAGGGGACCATGGCGCAGGCAAAGAAGGTAATGAAGAGCCAGAGCGGCATCTTCATTTCGATGGAAACGACCAGCCAGGCAAGGCTGATGGCCAGAAACAGCAGCAGCGCGCTTTGCGACAGACGGCGCATGCCGATGCGGCCGACGAGGCGCGAGTTGAGGTAGTTCGAAAAAGCAAGCACGCCGGCAACCCCCGCGAAGATGACCGGGAACATCTCGCCGACATTGAACACGCTGACATAGATCTGCTGGGCCGAGGCGATGAAGCCGAACATGGCGCCGAAGATGAAGGTGCTGGCGAAGGCATAACAGAGCGCGATGCGGTTGGTGAGAACGATGCGGAAGCCACCGATGATGGAGGACAGCGTCAGCGGCCGGCGATATTCGGGGTGTAGTGTCTCGGGCAGGCGCAGCAGCGACCAGGCGGACACGATCAGCGCGCCGGCTGCCATGGTGACGAAGATCACATGCCAGGTCGCAAACAGCATGATGAACTGGCCGATACCGGGCGCCACCACCGGAATGGCCATGAACACCATGAAGATCAAGGACATGACTTCGGCCATGCGCCTTCCGTCGAACGTATCGCGCACGATCGAGACGGCAATGACGCGCGTCGCCGCCGCGCCGATGCCTTGCACGGCCCGGCATAGCAGAAGCGTGGTGAATGACGGGGCGATTGCCGCAGCGCCGGCCGCCAGGACGTAGATCACCAGCCCTGCGACAAGCGGCGCGCGGCGCCCGAAGCGGTCCGAGATCGGCCCGAAGAACAGCTGTCCGCCGCCAAAGCCAAGGATATAGGCGGTGACCACATATTGCCGGTGGTTTTCATTTTCGATGCCAAGCGAAGCGCCGATCTGCTGCAGCGCCGGCAAAATAATGTCGATGGCCAGCGAATTGAGCGCCATCAGCGCCGCGCACAGCGCAATGAATTCCCAGCGCGGAATAGGCAAGGTGCTTGCCTTTTGCTGCGCTTGTGCTTGCTGATCCACGGCCAGTCCGATCCTCAAACGAAAATGCGCCGGCTGGCCGACGCATCCATTCGTTGATTGCCCGGTAGCGGGCAGAACTTTTTTGCCAAGGTGGGGGCTGCCCCGGCGCTTAGCGCATGACCCCCGAAAATCGCAGGCGGAAGGTCATACGCAGAAACAGAAGTCAGGCGGCGCCTTTGACGCTGACGCCCTTTTCGACGAGGAAGGTCTGCAATTCGCCCGCCTGGAACATCTCGCGGATGATGTCGCAGCCGCCGACGAACTCGCCCTTGACGTAGAGCTGCGGGATGGTCGGCCAGTTGGAATAATCCTTGATGCCTTGCCGCAGTTCGGCCGACGTCAGCACGTCGACGCCCTTATAGTCGGCGCCGATATAGTCGAGGATCTGCACGACCTGGCCGGAAAATCCGCATTGCGGGAAGCCGGGCGTGCCCTTCATGAAGAGAACGACGTCGTTGCCCTTCACTTCATTGTCGATGTAGTCGTTGATGCCGCTCATGGAATACCCTTTCATGCCTGTGGGAGTCAGGCTCGAACATTACCCTTCAAATAAACCCATGGGTTGCGCGAAACAAGATGTTTGCCGCCTTGCCACGCAAATGGCGCAAAGGAACGTCTGATCTTGGGCCAAGAGCGTTGGCCACCATCTTTCCCGAGGCGCGATGAAAAGACGATATCTCGCCGGGTTCCTCCTCGCCGTTCTGTTCGCCGCACTGTCCTTGATCTGGTGGGCCAGGTCGCCGAGACAGCCATCTCTCGTCGTCGGCGGTGAATTACCGGCGCCGTGCCGCGATACGAGCTTCGAGGCGGTCGCCTATGTCGTCTGCGAAATCGATCTGCGCCGCTATGACGTCGGTGTGTTCCACACAGGCCCCGACGGCAAGGCTTTCGGTTCACTGGACAAATTCGACAAGGCGATGGCGGATCAGGGCCGGACGGTGCTGCTCGCCATGAACGCCGGCATGTATCACCAAGACCTGACCCCAGTCGGCCTTCTCGTCGAAGACGGCCGGTAGAAGGCGCCGATCAACGTCGCCGGCAGCGGAGGCAATTTCTTCCTGAAACCGAATGGGGTATTCCTGGTCCGCAAGGACGGCAAGGCGGCGGTCATGGAGACAAGCGCCTATGCTGCGACCAGACTGGACGTGATGTTTGCCACGCAATCCGGCCCGATGCTGGTGATAGACGGCCGGCTTCATCCCCGCTTCGAGCAGAACGGCACATCACGCTATATCCGCAATGGCGTCGGCGTGCGTGACGAAAATACGGTCGTGCTGGCGATCTCACGCTCTGAAGTCAGCCTCGGCAGCTTCGCACGGCTATTCCGGGATGCGCTCGATTGTCCCAACGCGCTTTTCTTCGACGGGGTCGTTTCGGCGCTGTCGAACGGCGAGCGGATGATTGTGGGTGGAAAGTATCCGGCGGGGCCGATCATTGCCGTGACCGGTAAGAAGCTTGCGAGCCGGTAACTGCAAGAGAGCTCAGTCCGGCACGCTGGTCTGCAGGGCAAGCGCGTGCAGTACGCCGCCCATGTTGCCCTTCAGCGCGTCATAGACCATCTGGTGCTGCTGGACGCGGCTTTTGCCGCGAAAGCTTTCGGCCACAACCTCAGCCGCATAATGGTCGCCGTCGCCGGCCAGGTCGCGAATCGTCACCTTGGCGTCCGGAATGCCTTCCTTGATCAGCCGTTCGATGTCGTGGGCGTCCATTGCCATGTGAGGATTCCTTGTTCAGGTCGTGATCTCATAGATATGGTCGAAATGGCGGATGAACCACAGGGAAAGGGGCCCACTCGATCACATCACGGGTCCACGACCTCATTTGCCATGAAGCGAGGGAACCAGGATTCGTGGGCGGCGGTCAATTCGCTGACCGGTATCGCACGCGCCTCGCCCAGCTTCAGTTCGCTGCCGCCGGTCGAGCCGATCCACGGCGCAAAAACGCCGAGCTTGTTTTGCTGTTCGCGAATGGCGTCCCATTGCTCGCTCTGCGGGTCGATCGACAGCGTCAGCAGATAACGGCCCTGGTCCTCGCCGAACCAGATCGGGATCGGATCTGCACCGATCAGGCCGGGAATGGTCGCGCCGATGCCGGAGGCCATCGCCATCTCGGCCAGCGCCACCGCGATGCCGCCATCGGAAACGTCATGCGCCGCGGTAACAACACCGGAGGCGATCAGTGCCCGCACATGGTCGCCGACCCGCTTCTCGTGGCCGAGATCGACCGGCGGCGGCGGGCCGTCGGCGCGGCCAAAGATGTCGCGCATATAGACCGACTGGCCAAGATGCGAGCCCCATATCGTCGGCGCGCCGACCAGCACGATCATCTGGTCTTCGGCGGCAAAGCCGATGCGCACCATTTTCGACCAGTCGGCAATCAGACCGACGCCGCCGATGGTTGGTGTCGGCAGGATGCCCTGTCCGTTGGTCTCATTATAGAGGGAGACGTTGCCGGAGACGATCGGAAAGCCAAGCGCCCGGCAGGCATCGCCGATGCCTTTCACAGCACCAACCAGCTGGCCCATGATCTCGGGCCGTTCCGGATTGCCGAAATTGAGATTGTCGGTGGCCGCGAGCGGCAGAGCGCCGGTGGCGGTAAGATTGCGCCAGCATTCGGCAACCGCCTGCTTGCCGCCCTCGTAAGGGTCGGCCTCGCAATAGCGCGGCGTCACGTCGGAGGAGAAGGCGAGCGCCTTGGTCGGATGACCGTCGACGCGCACGACACCGGCGTCGCCGCCGGGAAGCTGCAGGGAATTGCCCTGGATCAGCGTGTCGTACTGCTCCCACACCCAGCGGCGCGAGGAAAGGTCCGGTCCGCCCAGCAGCTTGAGGAGTGCGTCGGCCACATCGGTTCGCGGTGCATCGCCAGCCAATGGCGCCGGTTTCTTCGGCTCGACCCAGGGACGGTCATATTCCGGCGCCTGGTCGCCGAGATCCTTGATCGGCAGGTTGGCGACCTCGTCGCCCTGGTGCAGCACGCGGAAGCGCAGATCGTCGGTGGTCTTGCCGACGATGGCAAAGTCGAGGCCCCATTTGTGGAAGATCGCCTCGGCCTGTTTTTCCTTTTCGGGGCGCAGCACCATCAGCATGCGCTCCTGGCTCTCCGACAGCATCATCTCATAGGCGCTCATGCGCTCTTCGCGCACCGGCACCTTGTCGAGGTCGAGCTCGATGCCGAGGTCGCCCTTGGCGCCCATCTCGACCGCCGAGCAGGTGAGGCCAGCGGCACCCATGTCCTGGATGGCGATAACGGCGCCGGACGCCATCAGTTCGAGGCAGGCTTCGAGCAGGCATTTTTCGGTGAAGGGATCGCCAACCTGGACCGTGGGCCGCTTCTCGTCGATCTTGTCGTCGAACTCTGCCGAGGCCATGGTGGCGCCGCCGACGCCGTCGCGCCCGGTCTTGGCGCCGAGATAGACGACCGGCAGGCCGACGCCCTTGGCCTCGGACAGAAAGATTGCGTCCGTCTTCGCGAGGCCCGCGGCAAACGCATTGACCAGGATATTGCCGTTGTAGCGGGCGTCGAAATTGACCTCGCCGCCGACCGTCGGCACGCCGAAGGAATTGCCGTAGCCGCCGACGCCGGAAACGACGCCGGCAACCAGATGCCTGGTTTTGGGGTGGTCCGGCGCGCCGAAGCGCAGCGCGTTCATCGCCGCGATCGGTCGCGCGCCCATGGTGAAGACATCGCGCAGGATGCCGCCGACGCCGGTCGCGGCACCTTGATAGGGCTCGATGTAGGAGGGGTGGTTGTGGCTCTCCATCTTGAAGACGACGCAGTCGCCGTCGCCGATATCGACCACGCCGGCATTCTCGCCCGGGCCCTGGATGACTTGCGGCCCGGTGGTCGGCAGCGTGCGCAGCCACTTCTTCGAGGATTTGTAGGAACAATGCTCGTTCCACATCGCCGAAAAAATACCAAGTTCGGTAAAGCTCGGTTCGCGCCCGACCAGGTCGAGGATGCGCTGGTACTCGTCGGGCTTCAGCCCGTGCGCGGCAATGAGTTCAGGAGTGATCGGCACGGAATTGGAAATGGTCATGATCGGCAATTGTGTCCTTGGGATCGAGTCCCGTCTTATCGCAAGCGTTGCAGCCGATACACCCCGTTGGATGACTAAAACGATGGAAAGCAACAGCTGACCGCAAGTAGCGAAAGATCGCCACTCGACCCGCCGGTTTCAAGCCGGTTCAAGAAAAGCTGTCGTAGCCGGCGCGGCCTTCGTCCAGAAGCCGCCGGATTACCGCGACCCCGTGCGCGATATCGTCCCGCTGTCGCGGTTGCGAGATGCCAAACCGCACGCCGTGAAAGGCCTGTTCGGAACGCCCTGCCTTGAACTCGTCCTCGTCGTCGATGAGCACGCCATGTTCGAGGCAGGCCTGCTTGAAAGTGCCGGAAAGCCATGGGTCCGGCAAAGTGAGCCAGACGAACGGCACGTTATCCAGCGCCTTGAAATCGAAGCCGTCGAGTGTCTCGCGCACGATCGCGATGCGCGCACCGATCTCGGCAATGCTGCGCTTGCGCACCTCAGCGGCCTGACCGGACAGCACCAGCCGGCTGCCCACCTCCGCCAGCAGAAAGGGCAGGCCGCCCGTCATCATCTTGTGGGCAACCCGGATGCGGTGACGATAGGCCGGCGGGCAAGCGAGCCAGCCGCCGCGAACACCCGCCGCAACCGATTTCGACAGGCCGCCGGCAACGATGGTCCGTTCGGGAGCATATTCGGCCATTAAAGGCGTTGGGTCATCGGTCAGTCCGCCATAGAGATCGTCCTCGATCAGGACGACGTTATATTGACGGGCGACATGCGCGATTGCCTCGCGGCGCGATGCCGACAGCGTTGTCAGCGTCGGGTTCTTGGCCGTCGGCATCAAAAACATCATCTTCGGGTGCTTTTGTGCGCAGACGCGCTCGAAATCCTGGGGATCGATGCCCTCGTCGTCAGTCGCCACCAGTGCGGTCCGGCGACCGATCAGGCCGGCACTGCGCGAGATCTGCGAATAGGTGAGGTGCTCGAAGACGACATAGTCGCCGGGGGCGGTGAGCCCCGCAATGGTTGCCATCACTGCGGCGTGGGTGCCGAGCGTGGGAACGATTGCATCCGCCGCCGGGCGATAGGAATTTCGCGACAGCCAGCGCCTGCCCGCTTCGAACCAGCGGTCCGGGAAATCACGAGTATAGCTTGAAATCTCATGCGGATGGTCTTGCGCCGTGCGTGTCAACACGTCGGCGACGATGGCACCCTGGCCGACGTCCGGTGCGGCCGTGCTATCGAAGCGCAGCTTGTTGCCGGGCGCATCCATATAGCGCGTGCCTTGTTCGACCGGCACCAGGAAATCCGGCTTTGCGCTCTCCGACTGTTGAGCGATGACATAGGTTCCGCGGCCGACCTCGCCGCTGACCAATCCCCGCTCGCGCAGCAATTGATAGGCCCTGCCGACCGTGCCGACGGTCGTGCCGATGTCGTATGCCAGATCGCGCTGCGGCGGCAGCTTTGCCCCTGCACCGATCAAGCCGCGGTCGATGTCCGTCTCGATGGAATCGGCAAGCCGCTGATAGAGCGGTCCAGTGCCGGCGGTAAGGTCTGGAAGCCAAGTTGTCATGGTGACAATTTTCTACATTGCACCGAAATGAGAGTCAATACATATGAAACGGGCAATACAAAAGGGCACAATTGCAATCTTGGCAGAAAGAAAATGGGTACAATAGAGACAATCCGCTACGCCGCAGTTGAATTGCAGGTGCAGGTGGCGCGCCCGCCGGGCAGGCCAACCTATGTCAGTCGGCTGGTGCGTACGCTCAGATCCTTCGCGAGGTGGATTGACGGGTTAATGGATCGCCGGCGCAGCCGGCTGGTCCTGCTCGAGATGACCGACGACCAGCTCAAGGACATCGGTATCTCGCGTTGCGATGCCCATCGTGAGGGGCTGAGGCCGTTTTGGGACTGAGAGCAGCCGGATGCTCCGTCTCGAACGTCGCGTGGCATATCGGGGGGTAGACGAGAGCGTCATATCGACATCGGAACCAACGCGATTTTCTACATCACTGAGATACCATCCTCCTTCGTGCCCTCACAGCATTCGCTCGCGACGTCTCCAGTGAATAGGGGTATTGCTGAAAACAGCTAATTCCCTTATTTTCGGGATGACGAAGGAGATGACCATGGCAAGTTTCACCCTCACAGATCTCGGCAACAAATCCGGCGAGGTTGTTGAGGCCGCGTTCCGCGGCCCTGTTGACATCACCAAGCGCGGCAAGCGCAAGTTCGTTCTCCTGACGGCAGAGCAGTTCGACCGCATCACCAGTCGCAGCGCGCAACGGGCACACCGCGTCGAGGATCTGTCGGCCGAGGAACGCGACAGGCTTCTAACCGGCCTCGACGCAGTCGCGCGAGATGATGTCCGGGATGACTGAACCCGGCCACGGACAGGTCATTCTCTATTCCTATTTGTGGGCAAGAGAATATGACCGGGGCGAGGAAAGCGGACGCAAGGCGCGGCCGACTTGCGTTATGCTGATCGTTGCCGGCAAGAATGGCCGCAAGCAGGCCCACTCTTTCCAATCACGAGCCAGCCGCCACGACCTGGCGCGCACTATGTTGAGATTCCTGAGACCGAGGCCCGCCGCGCCACCCTCTTTACCCCAGCCTGGGTTATCGTCAACGAATTCAACACCGATGATCTCGCGACGAGCTGGGCGCTCGAAGATGCCAAGCCGCTCGGCCAATTCACGCGCAAGTTCATGTCACGGATCGCTGGCGAAGCTGCTGCGGCGATCCGTGCAAGCGCCGCGCGAACCGTGCCAAGACGCTAAAGGCTGCCGCGGCGGGAGAGCATCATCGCGGATGAACGCCCGCCGCCCTGATCCGCGTGACACCGTGGTCCACAAGCACCGCCACAATGCACAGCATCAGAAAGAGCCCGGTGATGGCCAGAGCCGAGACGGCGACGCTGGTCGCGCCGTTCTTGGCGAGATCGAGGAACGGGTAGGGCACTTCACCGGCAATCGGCGCCCGCAGCAGCGCGTAGGCCAGATAGGCGATCGGATAGATCATCCACCAGGAGATGTCGCGCCACCGCGTCGAGCCGTCGGCGCCTGCCACAAGCCACCACAGCACGAACAACACCGGCGTCACATAGTGCAGGAGCACATCGCAGAGCAGGAACAGCCCTTGCGGCTGCCAAAGCTGCGCCAGGACCGTTGCATAAACGATGAGGACCAGCGTTATGGCGACGGCTACGCCCGCCCGCATCCGTGGCGCGGCAAAGGCCGGAAACCAGGCATAACCCGTCGACGACAGCAACGAGGCATGGACGAGCACTGCGCCGATGTTGGTCAGGATGGTGAAGAAACTGAAATAGAAGACCAGCGAGCCGGCAAAGCCGCGGCCGGCTTCCATTGATGCCGGGACGGTGATGCAGATCTGCAGGACGAGCCCGGCCAGGCCGACGACCAGACCGGTGATCTGCAGCACGCGACCCATTGGGCTAGGCAGCAGCGCCGCAGGCCGGATTGCCCGCCTGCCAGCGGGCAATGTCCGAGCCGATGCGCGCGCCGAGCGGTTCCGCCATCAATGGGCCGAACACGTCGACGCGGCTCGAATTGCCTTGCGCTTGCACGACCAGCAACGGCTTTCCACCATAATGTTTGGCCGGCACCAGCAGGAAGCGCGGCGTGCCGCTGAACGAATTCAGCTCGTTGGCCATCTGATAGGATTTGAAGGCAGGGTCCTTGCTGGCGATCCAGCATTTGTGGGCAGCGATTGCCACCTGTTCCATGGCAAGCAGTGACGCGCTCTTGCCCGCCGGCGCCGGCGTGCTCCTCGGGCCTGACTGGCATGAGGCGAGTACAAGCCCGGCGGCAGTAGCGACGGCGAGGCGCGTGGTCGTCGGTCTCATGTTCAAGCGGCGCCCATCTCGAGTTCGGACAGAAAGATCTTCAGACCGTCTGTCATCTCACCCCAGACGCGCGACAGCGCCGGATGCTGCAAGGCGATTTGCTCGTAGGCATCGAATTTCGGATAGGCGTCAAGCAAATCGGGGCGGCCGATCGTTGTCCTGAAATTGTTGAAGACGAAGCGGGTCGGCGTCAACCACGCATCGGCAAAGGAGATGTCGTCGCCGAGCGCGAACGGGCCATGCGCCATGCGGGCCTCGATTGCCGCAAGCCCGTGATGCAATCGGGCGAACTGTGCCTTGATCTCCGCCTCGTTGCGCTGCGGCACGAAATGGAGCTCGAACAGCTTCATCGTCGGGGCGAGCACGTCGAGGTCGGTGATGCGGGCGAACATGCGCACCAGCGCCCGGTCCTTCGAGTCCCTCGGCAGCAGCGCCGGCTCGGGAAAGCGCTCCTCCAGATATTCGGCGATGACCACCGATTCGACGATCGTTTCGCCGGAGCCGGTGATCAGCACCGGAATCCGGTTCAACGGCGAGATGGCACGAAACGCCTCCGGGATGGGAAACCCCGGCGGCGGTGCAATGAGCTTGAGCGGCACGTTCTTGATGTAGGCCAACGCCCGCACGATCGACGAATAGGGCGACAACGGCCGCGAATAGAGTTTCATGACCGTGGCTCCAGGAGGAAAATTGAAGGCATCAAGCAGCGATGCCCAGCGCGCTTTCGAACAGCGCCCGGCCGTCGCTGCCGCCATGCGCCGCTTCGATCAGGTTCTCGGGATGCGGCATCAGGCCGAGCACGTTGCCGCGGCCGTTGACGATGCCGGCAATGTCGTTGATCGAGCCGTTGGGATTGGTGCCTTCGGCATAGCGGAACACCACCTGGCCTTCGCCTTCGAGGCGGGCCAGCGTTTCGGCATCGGCAAAATAATTGCCGTCATGGTGCGCCACCGGCGCCCGGATGATCTGGCCCGGCTGGTAGCGGCGGGTGAACATCGTGTTGGCATTGGCGATCTGCAGCTTCACCTGACGGCAGACGAATTTCAGCGAGGTATTGCGCATCAATGCGCCCGGCAGCAAGCCGGCCTCGACCAGGATTTGGAAGCCGTTGCAGACGCCGATGACCGTGACGCCCTTGGCCGCCTTTTCGGCCACAGCCCGCATTACTGGCATGCGCGCGGCAATGGCGCCGCAGCGCAGATAATCGCCGAACGAAAAGCCGCCGGGAATGGCGATCAGGTCGACATCGGGAATTTCGGTGTCGGTCTGCCAGACGGTGACCGGCGGCGTGCCGGAAATCTTGGTCAGCGCCGCGATCATGTCGCGGTCGCGATTGAGGCCTGGGAGCAGGACGACGGCTGATTTCACCTCAGGCGATCTCCACCGCGTAATTCTCAATCACTGTATTCGCCAGAAGCTTGTCGCACATGGCTTTCAGATCGGCCTCGGCCTTGGCGCTGTCGCTCTCGGCCAATTCGACGTCGAAAACCTTGCCTTGCCGCACCTGGCCGACGCCGCCGAAACCCATTCCGGACAGCGCGTGCTCGATTGCCTTGCCTTGTGGGTCTAGCACGCCGTTCTTGAGGGTTACGGTAATGCGGGCCTTGATCACGCTGGACATGCTCCTGTTCACCTGTTGAGCGGGCAAGCCGTCAGTGCGGCTTACCTTTGACACCGTCGGTCGATGCGACGAGCACCGGCCCGGCCGGACGCGGTGGCTCGTTCTCGTTCATGATGCCGAGACGGCGGGCAACTTCCTGATAAGCCTCGACCAGCCCGCCCATGTCGCGGCGGAAGCGGTCCTTGTCGAGCTTGTCCTGCGTCGCCACGTCCCACAGCCGGCAGGAATCCGGCGAGATCTCATCGGCAACGACGATGCGCATCATATCGCCTTCGAACAGGCGGCCGCATTCGATTTTGAAATCGACCAGCTGGATGCCGACGCCCATGAACAGGCCGGAAAGGAAGTCGTTGACGCGAATGGCCAGCGCCATGACATCGTCGATCTCCTGTGGGCTCGCCCAGCCGAAGGCGGTGATGTGCTCTTCCGATACCATCGGATCGTCGAGCGCATCGGCCTTGTAATAGAATTCGATGATCGAGCGCGGCAGCACGGTGCCTTCCTCGATGCCCAGGCGCTTGGCCAGCGAGCCGGCGGCGACGTTGCGCACCACCACTTCGAGCGGGATGATCTCGACTTCCTTGATCAACTGCTCGCGCATGTTGAGCCGGCGGATGAAGTGGGTCGGAATGCCCATCCGGTTGAGATGATTGAAGATGTGCTCGGAAATGCGGTTGTTGAGCACGCCTTTGCCATCGACGATTTCATGCTTCTTCTTGTTGAAAGCGGTAGCGTCGTCCTTGAAGAACTGGATCAGCGTGCCAGGCTCCGGTCCCTCATAAAGGATCTTGGCCTTGCCTTCATAAATGCGGCGGCGATTTTTCATCTGATTTTTCTCTGGATTTGCGGGCAGGCGGCAAGCGACCAGTTCCTGTCCGTCTGCCTAAAATAAGATGGCGACGGTGGGGTTCAATGCCGGTGTCTATCCCAATCGCACTGTTTGCTCAATCGGCAAATCCTTTCAATCAACCGCTTTCGGGCACCGAAATGCCGCAGCGCAGCAAGCAATGTAGCATATTGACCGGCCGGCGCCCTTTTGGTTTGTGCTCCGGCAACACATATTGGCACAACGAATCGGATTTCACGGAGGGATGCCATGAGCAGCATGAAAGACCGCGAAGAGGGCTTTGAGCGCAAATTCGCATTCGACGAGGAACTTCGGTTCAAGGCTGCGGCACGCCGCAACAGAGCGCTCGGCCTGTGGGCTGCCGAAAAGCTCGGCAAGTCCGGCGCTGATGCCGACGCTTATGCCAGGGAAGTGGTCGTCAGCGACATCGAGGAAGCCGGCGATCACGACGTTTTCCGCAAGATACGCAAGGATTTCGATGCCGCCGGCATCGACCAGTCGGACCATCAGATCCGCCGCACCATGGATGAATTGATGGCGCAGGCGATCGAGCAGATCAAGAACACCTGATCCCCATCGATACTCTTCGAATGCTGGACCAATCGACCGCCCGGCCTCACCGGGCGGTTTTTCTTTGCCTTTGCGGTCATTTCCGGCTGAATTGCTGCAAGCAAAGAGGAAATCGCCAATGTCCCTGAAGTCACGCCTTGCGGCCGACGAGACGCTGTTCACCGCATGGTCCGGCGTGCCGGATGCCTTGACGGTCGAGATACTGGCCAGGCAAGGGTTCGACGCGGTTACGCTCGATATGCAGCATGGTGGCCATCACGAGGATAGCGTGCTGCGCGGGCTTGTGCCGGTGCTGGCCGCCAACAAGCCGGCTTTGGTACGCATCCCGGTCGGCCGCTTCGACATGGCCAGCCGTGCGCTTGACTTCGGCGCCGAGGCGGTGATCGCCCCGATGGTGAATTCGGTGGCGGATGCAAAGCTGTTTGCTGCCGCAATGAAATACCCGCCACTCGGCGAGCGCTCCTGGGGCCCGACCTATGCTTTTCCGCGCCATGGCAAGGGCGACTATGCCGACTGGCTGCGCGACAGCAACCAGCGCACCATGGCGTTCGCCATGGTCGAAACGCGGGCCGCGCTTGATGCACTCGACGGCATCCTCGACACGCCGGGCATCGACGGTATCTTCCTTGGCCCGTCGGATTTCTCGATCGCCTGGTCGAAGGGCACCACCGTCAGTTCGACGCTGGAGAGCATGATGGGGACCGTCGCCTCGATCGCCGAGCGCACCCGCAAAGCCGGCAAGCATGCGGCGATCTATGTGATGGAACCGGCCATCGCCGGTCGCGTGGTGTCGATGGGTTACCGGCTGCTGGCGATGGGTTCCGAGCATTCGCTGATTTCGCTTGGGGCAAAGACCCTGCTGAACAGCGTCAGGGATTCGATCGCTTCCTAGAGCAATTCCAGGAAAAGTGTGAAACGGTTTTCCGTCCGGAATTGCGTCAAAACAAAGAGATAGAGCGGTTCGCCGTTTCCGTGAAACGGTGAACCGCTCTAAAGATCCGTCAGGAATTTCGCGAACGTCATCGAGCCTTCAGGCCAGGGGCCGAAGCCGGAATCCGCGTTGAGATGACCGGCATCGCCGGCGTCGATGAATAGCGAGCCCCACGCCCCGGCAATGTCCTCGGCGACGCCGAAGGCGCAGAACGGGTCGTTGCGGCTGGCGATCACCACCGACGGAAACGGCAGCGGGTCACGCGGATAGGGGCCGAAGGTCATCAGGTGCCTCGGCTTTATCTCTGGATTGGCGACATCGGGCGGCGCCACGAAGAAAGCGCCGGCGACCGGCCTCTCGAACCGAGGCAATGCTTGAATGACCGCCGCGACGCCAAGCGAATGGGCGACGATGACGACCGGCCGCTCGGCCTCGTTAACCGCCTTGGCGACACCGGCCGTCCAATCCTCGCGCACCGGCTTCGACCATTCCGCCTGTTCGACGCGGCGCGCTGTCGATAGTTTCGACTGCCAGCGGCTCTGCCAATGATCGGGGCCGGAATTGGTGTAGCCCGGCACGATGAGAATATCTGCTTCCCTGACTTTCATGGCGCGCATGTAGCGAGAGGCGCTGTCGGGTGCAACCGGGTATGAACTCAACAGCGACACGCAAACGGCCGCTCACGAGCCCGGTTCTGCTCGCGATTGTGAACACCCTGTTCGCTTCTTGCGCTCTTGTGTGAACGATCGCGATCAACGATCTGTCGCCAGGAAAGAATGGCTGTTCCGAGATTTTGGCACGGACATGGCGTAGAATGATTGATGGCGCCGGATTGCTCTGTTGGAAGCTTGTCGAGCGCCGCCTGAACGGAGCACTTTGATGAGCGAACTGCCTTTTGCCGCGACGACCCCGGTCAGCGTTGCCCGCGTCGGCTTGAGGGCGCGCGATGCAGACAATCTCGCTGCCTACTATCGCAAAGTCGTCGGTTTGCAGGAACTGAGCCGCGCCGGCGGCACGATTACGCTCGGCGCAGTCAATCGCCCTTTGCTCGACATCGAAGCGGATCTGGCCGCGAAACCCGATGACCCGCGCAGCGCCGGTCTTTTCCACACCGCCTTCCTGCTACCCAGCCGGGCCGATCTCGGCCGCTGGATCAATCACGCCATCGCCGGCAAGATCGGCATCGAGGGCGCATCCGATCATCTGGTCAGCGAGGCTCTTTACCTAACCGATCCGGAAGGCAACGGCATCGAGATCTATGCCGACCGCCGTCCGCAGGACTGGAAATGGAACGGTGACAAGATAGCGATGGCGACGGAGCGGCTGAACATTCCGTCGGTCGTTGCCGAGGTGCCGGCCGGCGACACCGGCTGGCAGGGCGCGCCGGAAAACAGCATTATCGGCCACGTCCATTTGCGGGTCGGCAGGCCGGAAGAAGCCGAAGCATGGTGGCATCAGGAGTTCGGTTTCGACACAGTGGCAAAGTACGGTGGCGCGGCGGTGTTCCTGTCGTCCGGCGGCTATCATCACCACATTGGCGCAAATGCGTGGCAGAGCGCGGGCGCCGGTCGCCGCGATCCCGCCCGCTCCGGCTTGGCCTGGGTCGAGATGCGCTCGGACAATGCCGCAAGCGAGACCACCCGCGAGGATCCGTGGGGCACGGTGATAAGGACGGTTCCCTGTAAGGCGTAGGTTAGAGGTTTGCTTTTTCGAACAAGCGGCCAAGCATGAGCAGGCCCGCTGGCCATACGCCGAGGCCGGCCTCGTTCCCCATATGGCCAAGATCGCCGGCATCGGCGATATCCGCGCCCCAGGCGGCGGCAAAAGCGGTCGCCTTGTCGAAGGTGACGCGTGGGTCGCTGCGGCTCGCCACCACCAATGTCGGGAAGGGCAGGCGCTTCAGCGGCATCGGCGCGAACGGGCGCACCGCGTCGAATGAGGGATCGGCATCCTCGACATTGGTCGCGGCAACCAGGAATGCCGCCGCGACCTTGTCGAGTTGGCCTTGACTGGCGCCGGCAGCCCACTTCACCGCCGTCGCCACCGCCAGCGAATGCGCAAGCAGCACGACGCGCCGCGGTGCGGCGGCCACCGCGGCATCCAACTGGCCGATCCAGTCTTCAGGCTTAGGCCGGTCCCACTCGGCCTGCAGCACGCGGGTCGAATTGGGGAACACCCGGCACCAATGCGACATCCAATGATCCGGCCCGGAATTGCCGCGCCCGGGCAGGGCAAGGAAATCGAAATCTCCGGCCGACGAAATCATCAGGCTTCTCCGAACACTCGGCTAAAGATCGTATCGACGTGCTTGGTATGATAGCCCAAGTCGAATTTCTCGCGGATCTCGGCCTCGGGCAAGGCTGCGACAACGTCCTTGTCGGCCAGAAGTTCCTCAAGAAAATCAGCGCCTTGCTCCCACACCTTCATGGCGTTGCGCTGCACCAGCCGGTAGGCGTCCTCGCGCGAAACGCCGGCTTGCGTCAGCGCCAGCAGCACGCGCTGCGAATGCACGAGGCCGCGGAATTTGTTCATGTTCTTCAGCATGTTGTCGGGGTAGACGAGCAGTTTGTCGACGACGCTGGTCAGGCGTGAGAGCGCGAAATCGAGCGTCACCGTCGCGTCGGGCCCGATCATGCGCTCGACCGAGGAATGCGAGATGTCGCGCTCGTGCCAGAGCGCCACATTCTCCATTGCCGGCAATGCGAAGGAGCGCACCATGCGGGCAAGGCCGGTGAGGTTCTCGGTCAGCACCGGGTTGCGCTTGTGCGGCATCGCCGACGAACCCTTCTGGCCAGGTGAAAAGTACTCTTCTGCTTCGAGTACCTCGGTGCGCTGCAGATGGCGCACCTCGATCGCCAGCCGCTCGATCGACGAGGCGATCACACCGAGCGTGGCGAAGAACATCGCGTGGCGGTCGCGCGGGATCACCTGCGACGACACCGGCTCCGGCTTCAGTCCGAGTTTCTTGGCCACGTATTCTTCGACATAAGGGTCGATATTGGCGAAGGTGCCGACCGCACCGGAGATGGCGCAGGTGGCGATGTCCTCGCGTGCATGCACCAGCCTCTCGCGGCAACGCGAGAATTCGGCATAGGCCTGCGCCAGCTTGACGCCGAAGGTGGTCGGCTCGGCATGGATGCCGTGGCTGCGGCCGATGGTGATGGTGTCCTTGTGCTCGAAGGCGCGGCGCTTGAGCGCCGCAAGCAGCCCGTCAATGTCGGCCAGCAGGATGTCGCTGGCGCGGGTGAGCTGCACGGCAAAACAGGTGTCGAGAACGTCGGAGGATGTCATGCCCTGGTGGATGAAGCGGGCATCCGGCCCGACGAATTCGGCGAGATGGGTGAGAAAGGCGATGACGTCATGCTTGGTGACCCGCTCGATCTCGTCGATGGCTTCGACATCGAATTTTGCCGCCCCGCCTTTCTCCCAGATGGTCTTGGCGGCCTCCTTCGGGATGACGCCGAGCTCGGCCAATGCGTCGCAGGCGTAGGCCTCGATCTCGAACCAGATGCGGAACCGGGTTTCGGGCGACCAGATGGCCACCATTTCCGGCCGGGAGTAGCGAGGGATCATCAGTCGGTCCTGACTTGCGAGAGCATTTGCCCGCGTCCTAACAGAGGCAGGCGAAATGCTCAACGTTGCTGGCGCGCAAACCAGACGCTGGCGACAGCGAGCGCAACGAAACCGAGCGGAAAATACAGCCGGATGCCGAGGACGACGAACTGATAGAGTGCCGTCAACATCGTGAACACGAACTGGAAAACCCAGGTGATGGTGAGCGCGGGTGCATGCCATTGGACGTAGTAGGAGCGGTATTGCAGCCCAAAGAGGCCGCCGGTGAAGGTAATTGTCGCGGCGAGAAGGCAGACGAAGGCGGCGGCGACGGCGATTTCCCAGTGGCGTCCGAGCGAGACGAGCCGCGCCATAAACAGCCCAACCGGGAAGGCCAGCGCGCCGCCGGCAGCATAAAGCAGCGAGACGAAGCGGATCTTTACCGGGGTCTCCCAATCGTACAACAGCAGATTGAGCAGCGCGCTGGCGCCCATCGCCATGGCCCACAACAAGGCACCGGCAAATGCCGTGCGCAGCGGCGGCAAGGAGCGGCGGAGACGATGCAGGGCGCGATAGCGCATGGCGGGGAACGTCACAGGCGACCGGTTACCGCGATCCAGCGATAGTCCGGCCCTTCGAAGCCGTATTGGCGCACCGCGATCAGCACGGCATAGGTGCTGACGCTATCCAGCGAAAATGTCTGAACCGCGCCGATCTGGTAGCCATTCGGACAGCCTCTGCTTTGCGGGATCGATTTGTCCTCGTGAATGATCCTCGTCTGGCCGCCATCCTTCGCCTCGATGCGCAGCAGGCGAAAGCCATTGATCTCGCCCTGGCTCTGGCAGCGTTCGGTGTCGTTCATGCCGATCTGGTCGAGCCGGAACTCGAGCGGATCGTCGACCGGCGAGAAGATCGGGCGCGGATTGACCACCATGCGGAAGGGATCGGCAGAAAGCTCGGTCACCGGGTTGAAGCCGGCGGTGATGCCGCGATTTGCCGTGAGTTCCGCCTGACTGACGATCGCTTCGCCCCTTTGCCGGGCCTGCAGCCGCGCTGCGGCCACCGTGGCATTCTCGTCGTCGAGCCGGACACGTATCGGCGAGCCCTTCAGGAAACTGTCGTCGGCCGTGTCGATATAATAGCGGGTCGCATAGGGAAATCCCGATCCGTCCTGGACGCCGTATTCCTCGAAGGCAAAGACCCCGCCATCACTGCTGAAGCCGAGGATCTCAAGCTCAGCGACATCGCCTGCGTGGGCGGCGGCCAAAGTTGCAAGCGGGGCAAGCAGGCAGACTGCAAACAGGGCAAGATTTCGCATGGGACTTTCCATTCCGGCGGTCGACGCCGTTAAATTCCTATCACGATGCCGTCAAAAGATCGTGCTGACTGAAACACAAAGTCGATGCATCCAATCCGGCCGTCGTTTGTTATTGTCGGCAGCTTCACCGCATCGTGCCTCCCTAAAATCAGCACCTATTTTCGTATGGCACGGTGCATTGATTCAAAATGTTTAGAGTGTCCTTTGCGCGTTCAAAAGGACGCGCGGCGCTCTAAGGGAGACCCCCATGACAGATGCAGCCAAGATTCGCGAACGTATGGAAGTGATCGGCGCCGACGGCGTCCATGTCGGTACCGTCGACAAGGTTGACGGAGATCGCATAAAGCTGACCAAGCGCGACAGCGGCGAGGGCGCTCACAGGGGCCATCACCACTTCATTCCTCTCAGCCTTGTCGCCGAGGTCGAGGGCCAGAAGGTGCGGCTGTCGGCAAACTCGGATGTTGCGGTCACGTTCGAAGAAGAAAAATCCGAACCCACCTGATCATAAGTCCAGCCTGATTACGGCAAACCCGAATGAGCGTTGCGCGGTCAGCGCGACGACCAGACCGGGAACAGATCGCCCTCGGCCGGCGTCGCGGCAAAGACGCCGCGGCTGATGGCGCGCGCCATCGTGGCGCCGGCCGCGGCGTAGAGATCGACGGTATCGTTGGGTGCGAGCTCGATGCCGCTCTTGCCCGTTGCCAGCGCGAAGACCAGATCGCCGTCTGCGGGCGTGTGGGTCGGCCAAATGGCACGGACAAAGCCGTCATGCGCCGATATCGCCAGGCGTTTGGCGGCGGCCTTCGTGAGTACCGCATCGGTGGCGATCACGGCGATGGTCGTGTTGGCGCCGGTTTCCGCCTGCTCTGCCGCATGCTTGTCACGGAACTTCAGCAGGACCTTTCTGGCATCGTCAGGCATCGGGTAGGGATAGCCTAACCCGCCGAACTCGTCGCCGATCTCGAACGGCGCCGCCCAGAAATGGCGGGTCCCGGCGACCGTCACCGAGCCGGTCGGGTTGACGGCGGCGAGCGCGCCGATGGTGACGCCGCTGTCCAGCACCGTCGAGGCCGAGCCGAGCCCGCCCTTCAGGCCGGAGCTCAGCGCGCCGGCACCCGCGCCGGCGGTGCCGAGCGCAAAGTCGATCGCGGCGGCTTGCGCGGCTTCGTAGCCGAGGTCGCGGTAAGGCGGATACCGGCCCCAATCCTTGTCGCCGCCATTGCGCAGATCGAACAGGATCGCCGCCGGCACGATCGGCACGCGAAAGCCGCCAACCTCGACGCCGATGCCTCTTTCGCGCAACGCCGCCTGCACCCCCGACGCGGCGTCGAGGCCAAAGGCCGAACCGCCCGAAAGCACCACGGCATGGATGGCGTGGATCGAATTGTGCGGCTCGAGCAGGTCGGTTTCGCGGGTGCCCGGCGCACCGCCCAGGATTTGCACGCCGGCCACGGCCGGCTCGTCGCAGATGACGGTGGTCACACCGGATTTCAGCTTGGCATTCGCCGCATTGCCGACACGCAGGCCGGCGACGTCCGTGATGAGATTGCGCGGACCCGTATGGAACATCCCTGTGCTGGACATCATTGGCTCTCCGCCGGCACGAAACGGCCGCCGTCGAAACGGTAGGCTCGATAAGGATTTTGCGTCAGGTCACCTTTTTCGTCAAAGCGGATCGGTCCGATCGCCGTGGTGAAGTCATGCGCGGTCAGCACGTTGGCTAGCCTCTCGCCGGAGCTTTGCGGCAATGCTGAAGCCGCCTTGGCGATCTCGACCGCGGCATAGGCGGGAAGCGTGTAACCTTCCGGCACGATGTTTTGTCCGGCAAAGCTCTGCAACACCTTGGGGTCGGCGACATCGGCCCATTCGGGCGGCGCGATCATCAGCGTGCCGACGGCATAAGGCACGTCGCCGAGCGGCGCGCGCAACGCTTCGCCGCCGGCAAACACCATGCCGGTATTTAGCTGGCCAGCATCCCGGCCCATAATGGCGACATCATCGCCGTCGCCGCCGGCAAAGACATGCGTTGCGCCGGCTTTCTTCAGCCGGCCGATCAGGCCGATCTGGTTGTCGAGCTGCGGCCGGAACGTGTCGACGAACACCGGCTTCAGAGCCGCTTGCTCGGCGGCTGCCCGAAACGTCTCGGCCATTTCGCGGCCATAGATCGTGCCGTCGTCGACTATGGCGAACAGCTCGGTCTGCCATAGGCGGGTGAGGATGGCAGCGACGGCATTGCGCTCGTCGTCGCCGCGCGGCCCGAGACGATAGATCGGCCATCCGGTCTTGGCGCGCCGGTCGGTCAGGCTTTCCGTGCGAACGCCGACGGTGATCACCGGTATGCCGGCATCCTTGAGGATCGGCAGAGCCGCCTCGATTGCGTCGGTGCACAAAAACCCGATGACGACGTTGACCTTGGCCGCGGTGAACTCCCGCGCGGCGGCGGCGCCACCGTCGGCCGTGCAGGCGTCATCGATCGTCTTGATTTCGGCATCGTTCGCTTCAGCCGCCATTGTCGCGCCGGCCTCGATCTGTTTGCCGAGGATCGCCGACGGCCCCGACAAAGGTGCCGCGACGCCGACCAGCAGCGTCTCGGCATTTGCACTGCAGGCGACCGAGAGCCAGGCCAGCACCGCTATCGTGGTTGTCCAAGGTCGCATGCGAGCGAAGAATTCCTCCACGCCGGTCGCGTGGTTGCCGGCGCCAATGCCGTCAAGACCTAAAGGCTGGCCAGCTTTGGCGCAACACGCGAATTCGGGATATAGGTCAAGCACTTCGCTTGTGGCCTGCAATATCCCCCCATATATAACGGTTGGTTCTGACTAGTGGAAAATCATCGGTGCTGAAGAAGAATGACATCGGGCCGCAGGCCTACCGCGACGCGATGGCCCATTTTGCTGGCCATGTGCATGTAGTCACCACCGATGGCCCTGCCGGCAGGCGCGGCGCGACGGTGATCGCGGCCTGCTCGGTGTCGGACACGCCGCCAACCATCCTGGTTTGCCTCAATCGTGAAAATCCCAAGAACGAGCCGTTCGTGGAAAACGGCAAATTTGCCCTGAACACGCTGGCTTCGGATCAGGAGCCGCTGTCGATCGCCTTTTCCGGCATTACCGGCCTGCCGGTCGAGGAGCGTTTCGCGTTGGCCGAATGGGATGTGATCTCGACCGGTGCGCCGACGCTGAAGGGCGCGCTCGCCGTCTTCGACTGCGAACTGATCGACTCCAAGGATCTGGCCACCCACCGTGTGCTTTTTGGCAAGGTTACAGGTTTGCGCATCGGCGATAATTTGCGGCCGCTGATCTATCACAACCGCGGCTACCACGCTTTGTAGAGGCTTTCAGATGGCCGCGCCCGCGAAGACAGAATGACCGAGTTGAAAACCGCGTCCGGCGCCGCGGATGATCGACGAGGCGCTCGATCTGTTGACCCGTGCGGACTATGTGGCGGACCGGTCGCTGGCAACCGTGCTGTTTTTCATGCGTTCGGTCGACCCGCGCCGGTGGATCGAGGCTGGCGTGAAGCGCGTCGCATAACCACATGTCTGCCAGGGAGAAAATCATGGAACACAGTATCTATCTCGATGAGGCCCGCGATCCGCTGATCATAGCGGAGGGCTGGATGAAGGACGGCAAGGATGTCGCCATTGCCACCGTGGTCGAGACCTGGGGCTCGGCGCCGCGCCCGGTCGGCAGCCACCTGGTGATCGACGCCGAAGGCAATTTCCACGGCTCCGTCTCGGGCGGCTGCGTCGAAGGCGCCGTGGTCACCGAGGCGGTCGATGTTATCGATAGCGGCACGGCCAAAATGCTCGAATTCGGCGTCGCAGACGAGACCGCCTGGCAAGTCGGCCTGTCATGCGGCGGCCGCATCAAGGTCTATGTAGAAAGATTGGGTTGATCTCGAATGGATCCCTATGCGCTGAAGACACTCAACGCCGAACGCCGCGCCCGCCGCGCGGCAATCCTGGTCACCGATCTCGGCGACGGCCGCGACCGTGTCGTGCGCGAGGGCGACCGGGTAGCCGGCGAACTCGGGGCGGCCATCGCCAAGGCATTTCGCACGGGCAATTCCGGTTCGGTCGAAGCTGAGGGACGGACCTTCTTCCTCAACGCACATCTGCCGCAGCCGCGCCTGGTAGTGATCGGCGCCGTCCACATCAGCCAAGCGCTGGCACCGATGGCCCGGATCGCCGGCTATCCCGTAGAGATCATCGACCCGCGAACGGCCTTTGCCACGTCCGACCGCTTTCCCGACATCGCGCTGCATGCCGAATGGCCAGAGGATGTGCTGAAGCGTCAGCCGCTCGATAGCTATACGGCGCTGGCTGCTCTCACCCACGATCCGAAGATCGACGATTTCGCGCTGAAGGCGGCGCTCGACGCCGGCTGCTTTTATGTCGGCGCGCTCGGCAGCCGCAAGACCCACGCCAAACGTGTGGAACGCCTGCTGGCTTCGGGAGCGACCGCCGACCAGATCGCCCGCATTCATGCCCCGATCGGCCTCGACATTGGGGCTGCCAGCCCGGCCGAGATCGCCGTCGCGGTGTTGGCGCAAGCGATCCACGCCTTTCGCTCCCGCGGCCTCGAATCCAAAGGCGCGGTCGCGTGAAATTTGGTCCCGTTGCGATCGATACGGCCGAAGGGGCAGTGCTTGCGCACGCCACCAAGGTCGGAGAGCGCCGCTTCCGCAAGGCGCACAGGCTAAGCGCCGGGGATGTGTCCCTGTTGAAGGCCGCCGGCATTTCCGAGGTCGTAGCGGCGGTGTTGGCGCCCGATGATCTCAGCGAGGACGTCGCTGCCGAAAAGATCGCCGCATCCATGATCCATCGCAACATCGAGGCGAAGCCCGCCGCGACAGGTAGGGTCAACCTCCACGCGCAGGCTGCCGGCATGTTCACCGTCGACGCGGCGATGATCAACGCCATCAACGCCGTCGATCCGACGATCACCATCGCCACGCTCGCGCAGCATGCGCCGGTCGAAAAAGGTCAGATGGTAGCAACGGTGAAGATCATCCCATTTGCGGTCGCCTCCGCTTTGGTCGATGCCCTGGCAAGGATCTGCGCCGGCGGCGAGATATTTGCGGTCAACGCCTATCAGCCGGTGCGCGTCGGCGTCATCCAGACGGTGCTGCCCGGCATCAAACCCAGCGTGCTCGACAAGACGCTGCGCGTCACCGAAGCGCGCCTGGCGCGTTCGGGCGGCAGGCTGACGGCGGAGCGTCGAACCCCGCATGAAATTATCCCCGTCGCCGACGCTGTGGCCTCGCTGATCCGCGACAACGATATGGTGGTTATCTTCGGCGCCTCGGCGATGGCCGATTTCGGCGACGTCGTTCCTGCTGCGATCGAAAGGGCGGGCGGCACTGTCATCCGCGCCGGTATGCCGGTCGATCCCGGCAATCTATTGGTGCTCGGCACACTCGGCGGCAAGCGCATCATCGGTGCGCCGGGCTGCGCCCGCAGTCCCAAGGAGAACGGCTTCGACTGGGTGCTCGACCGGCTGATCGCCGGTCTCGACGTGACCGCCAGGGATATTGCCGGCATGGGTGTCGGCGGGCTGTTGATGGAAATTCAGACGCGGCCGCAACCGCGCGAGCCGTTGCCGGCCAAAGCCGAACCAAAGATCGAGATCGTGCTTCTGGCCGCCGGCCGCTCCAGCCGCATGGGCGGGCCGAACAAGCTCTTGGCACTGTTCGATGGCAAGCCCCTGGTCCGCCGCACCGCCGAACGCGCGGTCGGTTCGAAAGCCGCGGCCACCATCGTCGTCACCGGCCACCAGAGCGAGCGCGTGCGCAGTGCACTGTCTGGCCTCGATGTGACCTTCGCCGACAATCCGGATTTCGCCGAGGGTCTGTCTTCGTCGCTGAAGGCCGGCATCGCCAAGATTTCCGGCGACGCCGCCGGCGCCATGATTGTCCTCGGCGATATGCCCGGCGTCGCCTCGGCCGACCTCGACAGGCTGATCGAGGCGTTCCGCAGGTCCGAAGGCCGATCAGTGGTGCGGGCCTCGCACGATGGGCGGCGCGGCAATCCGGTGCTGCTGCCGCGTTCGCTGTTTGCCGCGATCGCTCACCTCGAAGGCGATACCGGCGCCCGCCATCTGGTCGAGGCCGAAGGGCTCGACGTCATCGATGTCGAGATCGGCGAAGGGGCAGCCGTCGACGTCGACACGCGCGAGGCGCTGGAAGGCGCCGGCGGCGTGCTGCAGGATTGACAAACCGAAGCCGAAAAACGCATGGCTGAGGGATGGTCTTTCGTTCCTGCTTCCGGTTCCGCTTGCCCCCCTCTGGCCTCCCGGCCCTGCTCATGGCGATTCTTTTGCAGCTCTTTTGTGTCGCCTACGCCAACGCTCTCGAACTCAAACCCTTCAAGGACGATCTGTTCGCCTATCCGGTCACACTCTCGTCCGAGAGCAACGGCGCCTATACGGTCGTCGATTATCGTGAGCTGCGCGACATCAACGCTCGTGACGAAGTGCCTGAGCGTCGTGTGCACGCGCAATACACCGACACCGGCGTGCGTAAGGTGCAGCAGGATCTATTGCTGCCGACCGATGCAGGCGATGTCCGCCACATTGCCGTCGGCAAGACCGGGGGCGCCAGCATCATCGTGCTTTATCTGCACGGGCAGGGCGGCAGCCGTAAGCAGGGTGCTGACGATTTCACTTTCGGCGGCAATTTCAACCGTATCAAGAACCTGATGGCCGGTAATGGCGGCCTCTATCTGTCGCCGGATTTTTCCGATTTCGGCGACACCGGTGCCGCCCAGATCGCCGCATTGATCGGCCACTATGCCGAACAGTCGCCGCGCGCAAAAATCTTCGTCGCCTGCGGCTCTATGGGCGGCGCGTTGTGCTGGAAGCTGGCAGGCCGCAAGGACTCCGGCGGGCGCATCGACGGGCTGCTGCTGCTCGGCTCGCTGTGGGACGAGAGTTTCTTCTCAAGCTCCGCATTCAAGCGCCGTGTGCCGGTCTTCTTCGGCCAGGGCAGCAAGGACCCGGTGTTTCCAATCGAGAAACAGGAAGCCTTCTTCCGATCGATTCTGGGCAAATCGAAAGCCTACCCGACCCGCTTTGTCCGCTTCGAGACCGGCACACATGGCACGCCGATCCGCATGACCGACTGGCGGGGCACACTCAACTGGATGTTATCGAAGGTCCCTTAGGGCGCGGTGTTGTAGTCGAGCACGGTCTGCGGGTTGATCTCGCCGTCATAAGAGGCATCGACCTCATACTGCACCAGCGAGAAATTGCCGTGGCGAAACAGGTAGGTGCCGGCCGACGAGGCGTCGCCGACGCCGCGCCACTTGTTCAAGGATGAAATCGTTTTGGTGGCCTCGTCATATTCGGAGTTGACCAACTGGTCGTCAGTCTGGAAGCCGATGATGTTGATGCCCTCGACCTTGCCTTCGCTATTGTTGTTCTCATAGCGAATATCGAGTTCCGGTGACGCGAATTGTAATTGCCGGACGCCCGATACGTCGTCGTAGATGTAATAGACTGCGCTCTCATTGTAGGCGGCCATCGAGCAGAAAAAGCGAAACAGCCGTGTCTCGCGTTCGGGCTCGTTTTCGGCCGCCCCCGCATCCTTGTAGCGGAGCGAGTAGGCGTCCGGCTCTCCTCGCGGATCGCCGCCGGGCATGTCCTTGTCGCACTGGTCGCCATAAGTCGCGGCAAACGCCTTGTTGGCCTGCTCAAGCGCTGCGTCCTTCTTCGGCGGCGGCGGTCCTTCGCCGCAGCTTGCCGGCACGGCATCTTCGAAATCGGCCTTTGAGGGTTTCAGCGCACCCTTGTCGATGAAGATTGCGCGAAATGGCGGTTCCTGGATCGAGGCGTTGATCTGGCGCAGCGTATAGCAGCCGGCAAAGACATTCTCGCTGCCGTCCTTGGCCGTCGCCCGGATGGCGACCGGAACGCTGTAGTAGATGCTGCCGGCAGCCCCGTCTTCGGATACGCCACCGGTTTTGACTTCGACCGTGTCCGTGCCGTCATAGCCTTTGACGAAGGAATTGAAATCCTTGGCCGGCTTGGTGTCGCCGAAATAGTCCCAGGCGCGCGCGAATTCGTGCCGGCTGATGGCACTATAAAGCGACCGGATGACCGCTTCGGCATTCGACCTGTCGTCTATGTAAGGCGCGTCGGCGGCGAGCACCGGTTGGCTGGTAGCGGCAAGGGAGAAAAAAGCGGTCGCTGCGAACAAGGCGCGTCTCATCGGGAACCTCCACTCGATGAAAAATCCTATCATATCGATTGCGGCGGCGTGGTGACGCTTGAACAATCGCCTGCGAAAGCGCTACCTCTCGCCGTGGGCAGTCGGGCCGCGTGGAGATTTCTTGTGACCATATCAATGTATGAAGCATCCGTGCCGGTATTTTCGGCGAGGCTGAAGGCACTAGCCAATGTGCTGAACATTGCCGAGCAAAATGCGGCTGATCGCAAGATCGATCCGCAGGTGTATCTGACGGCGAGGCTGGCGCCGGACATGTTTGCGCTGACCAGGCAGGTACAGATTGCCACCGATCACGCCAAAGGCGCGCCGTCGCGGCTTGCCGGGCGCGAGGTGCCAAAATATGAGGACAATGAGGCGAGCTTCGCTGATCTGCAGGCCCGCCTTGCCAAGACATTGGCTCATCTCGCGACATTTTCGGCGGCCGAATTCGATGGTTCAGATGACAGGATGATCGAACTGCGGCTTGCGGGACGCGAGGTTTCGATGCCGGGAATGCAGTATCTGCTGCATGCCGCCATGCCCAATTTCTATTTCCACCTGACCACCGCCTATGACATCCTGCGTCACAACGGCGTGCCATTGGGCAAGTCGATTTTCCTCGGATTGCGTTGAGATTCGCTCGGGAGATATCCCGGCCGCGCCGGGATATCTCGCTGCGCGCTGTTTAGCGTAGGGACATTTCCCGGGCGATGCGCGGGAAATCGGCCGGCTTGACGCCGATATCGGCGCGATCGGCATTGCTCATCGAATGGAGCAGCGCCAGCGCCGCTCGATAGCGCAGCTGTTCCCGCGGACGCGGACGGGCGAACATTTCAGTGAAGAATCCCATGATTCAAGCCCCTTATTGAACCTCCACGGCCGTCAATATAGGCAGATCATGACAATTGTGCAGTGCAGCATTCGCATGGCAGCCATGCTGCCCTGATCTTTTTTGACATAATTCGGCTGTTCCGGCGAAACTTCTGCGATGCTTCGACCGTAGGCCTCAGTGCCGGCACTTGGCCGGTTTTCCTCGCCATTCCTGGCGAACTTCCGGACTGCATTCACATGCAGTCCGGCTTTTTTGTTAGCCGCACGAAAAAAAGTCCGTTTGCCGGCATCCTGGGAAAGTCGCCTGGCCTGCCGTCGGTGGGCTTGGAAGCGGGCGGCGCTTTCCTGTATGCTATTGCTTCCTCCTCGCGCAGCCGCGCAAAATTCCCGCCGGAGAAACTCCATGCACAAACGCCGTCTCGGCCAGACCGATCTTTTCGTGTCGCAAATCTGCCTCGGATCGATGACCTGGGGCCAGCAGAACACCGAGGCGGACGGTCACGCCCAGATGGATCTGGCGTTTGCTCGCGGTGTCAATTTCATCGACACCGCCGAACTCTATCCGATCCCGCCCAAGGCGGAGACACAAGGCCGTACCGAGACATTCATCGGCAATTGGATGAAGGAGAAGCGCAATCGCGACCAGGTGATCATCGCCTCGAAGGTAGTTGGTCGCACCGCCAACAGTTGGTTTCGCGGCGACCGCCCGTCTAAGCTGGTGCGCGCCGATATCTTCGACGCTATCGATAAGTCACTTGCCAGGCTCAACACCGATTACATCGACCTCTATCAGATCCATTGGCCGGAACGCGACGTGCCGTGGGGCGCCAATCCGAACCGCATCGGCGCCGTACCGCGACGCTCCGATGCCGCCGGCGTGCCGGAAGGCGAGACGCCGATCGCCGAGACGCTTGCCGTATTTGATGAACTGGTGAAGGCCGGCAAGATCCGCCATTTCGGCCTGTCGAACGAGAATTCCTGGGGCGTCATGCGTTTCATCGCCGAAGCCGACAAGGGCCTCGGCCCGCGCGTCGCCTCGCTGCAGAACGCCTATAATTTCGTCAATCGCACCTTCGAGGTGAACCTTGCCGAAGTCTGCGAGCGCGAGCAGGTGTCGCTGCTTGCCTATTCGCCGCTGGCGCAAGGCTATTTGACCGGCAAATACGATCATGGCGCGCGGCCGCAGGGCTCGCGCTCGCAGTTGTTCAACCGCGGCCAGCGCTACGAGACGCCGAATGCTGCCGAGGTGCAGCTCGAATACAACCGGTTGGCGCGCACCTTCGGCATGGAGCCGGCGCTGTTTGCCAATGCCTATGTCTCGAACCGGCCCTTGGTCACCTCGAACATCATCGGCGCCACCACCATTTCGCAACTCGAAATGGCGCTCTCTTCCGCCGACGTGGTCTGGACCGAGGACATGCAGAAAGCCGTTGATGCGATCCACCAGCGCGTCGGCAATCCGTGCCCTTGATGCGTCGGGACGCGGTTGTCCGATCGTCATAAGGAGAGGGGAACAGCCATGGACTTCCGGATCGACGCGGTGCGCGCGAAATTTCCGGCCTTGTCGCTGACCGACAAGGGCCGCCGGCGCATCTATCTCGACAATCCTGCCGGCACGCAGGTGCCGCAGTCGGTGGGGGACGCAGTATCGCGTTGCTTGCTGACCACGAATACCAACCTCGGCGGCTTCTTCGAGACCACCGTTGCAGCACAAGACATCGGGGACGAGGCCCATCTGGCGATGGCGGATTTTCTCGGCGCTGCGAGCCCGCAGGAAATTATCATCGGTGCCAACATGACGACATTGACCTACCACATGTCGCGAACGCTCGGCCGCACGGTGAAGCCCGGGGACGAGATCATCCTCACCCGCATGGACCATGAGGGCAACGTCTCACCCTGGCTGCAACTGGCCGAAGACCTTGGCCTTGTGGTGCGCTGGCTGCCTTTCGACCAGCAGAGCTGGCAGATCGAGGAGGCGGCGCTCGCCGCGCTGCTTTCCGAGAGGACGCGGCTCGTCGCGCTCAACTACGCCAGCAATCTCACCGGGTCGATCAACCGGGTGAAGGCGTTGACCGGCATCGCCAGGCGGGCTGGTGCGTTGGTCTACGTCGATGCCGTCCAGTTCGCGCCGCATGGCCTGATCGACGTCCAAAACCTCGGCTGCGATTTCCTGATCTGCTCGGCTTACAAGTTCTTCGGCCCTCATATGGGAATTTTGTGGGGCAGGCTGGACGTTATCGATGCGCTTAAGCCGTATAAATGCCGTTGCTCGTCCAATGCCTTGCCGGAGCGCTTCGAGCTCGGCACGCCGCAAATTGAATTGATGGCCGGCCTGTCGGCGGCTGTCGATTATTTTGCCGAGTTGGGCGCGGCAGCCGGCGCGCAAGGATCGCGTCGGCTGAAAATCGCCAAGGCCTTCGAAGTTTCAATCGCTTACGAGAACCCGCTGGCGCAACAGCTGATCGACGGTCTGTCGGATATTGCCGGCCTGACCATCCACGGCATCACCGATCCGAAGCGGATCAATGAGCGTGTGCCGACGGTGTCGTTCACTGTCGAAGGCATCGTGCCGGAGACGATCGTGCGGCAGATGAATGCCGAAAACATCTTCCTGTGGTCCGGCCACAACTACGCCTGGGAGATCGTCCACCAGCTCGGCATTCCGGCCGAGCAGGGGGTGGTGCGCATCGGAATCGCTCATTACAACACTTCAGCCGAAATCGACGAGACGCTGGAGAGCGTGCACCGCGTTGTCGCCATGCTGAGGCAGGAACGATCCTGAGCGGCCCTCGCGGGCGGATCATCGCTTGTGGGCGCCGCCAAAACCGGTGAGGAAGGCGGTGAGATTGTCGCCGAGCTCGTCGCAGAGATAGCCGCCTTCCTGGACGATGACCGTTGGCAGGCCGAGCCCGGCGATCACCTCGCCAATGCGCGAAAAACCAGGCGTGCTCACCGACAGCCCGCCGAACGGATCGCCTTCGAAGGCATCTAGCCCCAGCGCCACCACAAGCGCATCGGGCGAGAAGGCGTTGATGCGCTGGAACGATGCCTCCAGCGCTTCGAGGAACGCTGCATCGCCGGATTTGCGCGGCAGCGGCAGGTTGAGATTGTAGCCGAGGCCGGCGCCTTCGCCGCGCTCGTCGCCATAGCCCCAGAAAAACGGGTAGAAGCGCACCGGGTCGGCATGCAGCGACACGGTGAGCACGTCCGGCCGGGCATAGAAGATGCCTTGCGTGCCGTTGCCGTGGTGCAGGTCGACATCGAGGATCGCCACCCGCGCCGCCTGCTTGCGCAGAACCTGTGCAGCGACCGCCGAATTGTTGATGAAGCAGAAGCCGCCGGCGACATCGGCAAAGGCGTGATGGCCGGGCGGCCGGCACAGCGCATAGGCGGCCGGCGCTCCCGACATCACCGCCTCGGCGGTTTCAACCGCGCTCCAGGCGCTCCAAAGCGCGCTCTGCCACGTCTCGCTGGAGATCGGGCAGGCGGTGTCGGCCATGTGGTAGCCGGCCTGGCCGACCGCCGAGGCCGGATAGGAGCCGTTCCGCGCGATCGGATGGATATTGGGGATGACCTCGGCCGAGGCGCCCTCGATGCGCTGCCAGCGCGCGAAGATATGCTGGAGAAAATCGAGATATTCCGGCGTATGCACCGCCGCAATCGGGCCGAGCCCGTGATCCCGCGGCCGTTCGATCGTGCAGCCGGCAGCCTTGGTGCCGGCTAACAATCGCTCGACCCGTTCCGGCTTTTCCGGATTGGGCTGCGGCGCGCCGCTTGAGAGGAACGCCTTCGGGTCGTGGCGCTTCTGTTCTTCGGCATAGAAGGCTTTCATGTTGGCTCCTCCGGTGCATCGGCAAAGGCGAAAAAGGCGTCGCCGACGATCTTCTGCACCTGCTCGTAGCTCGACCAGCCAATGCCTAACCGTTCGTAAAAAGCCTTGGCGGTCTTGTTGTCGGTGTTGACGGACAGCCTGAGATAGACGCCGCCTGCCTTCCGGCACTGCGCCGCCACCCGGCGCAGCAGGCGCTCGCCGATCCTGCGGCCACGAAAACGGTCCTCGACATAGAGGTCCTGCACATAGACGCCGGGCCGTCCCATCCATGTCGAGAAGATCGGAAAATACAGGCAAAGCCCGGCAAATTCGCCACCGACTTCGGCGATCAAGGTCGAGAAGGCAGGCTTTTCGCCAAAGCCATAGGTGCGGAGATCCTGAGCTGTCGAGGTGATCTCCTGATGTGCGCCGACATGCGCGCCGAGCCGTAGGAGTGCGGCGTGGATGGTTTCGACGTCCTCGACGGTCCCGGGCCGGATGTTGATCTCGGGCAAAGCGACAGTCACTGGAGGTACGATGCCAAGGCACCCCCCTCTGGCCTGCCGGCCATCTCCCCCTCAAGGGGGGAGATCGGATCACCTCCGCGTTCGCCAATCTCCAACGCTGAAAAAGGGGCAGGACGGCGAAGCTGCCAATCTCCCCCCTTGAGGGGGAGATGCCAAGTAGTGGTAAAGAGGGCAGGACAGAGGGGGGTGGGCCGGGAGCCAAACATTTCAGATTGCCTTCCCCTCAGAACGCCACGCGGTCGCCGCCCTTGAGCGCCAGCATCTGCCGTGCCTCGGCCGGCGTTGCGACGTCCAGCGACAGCCCTTCCAGCACGCTGCGGATACGGCGGACGTGGTCGGCATTGGACTTGGCGAGCTGGCGCCCGTCGTAGAGGCTGTCCTCCAGCCCGACGCGGACGTTGCCGCCCATTGCCGCCGCAATCGAGATCATCGGCATCTGGTGGCGTCCGGCGGCCAGCACCGAAAACCGGTAGCTCTCGCCGAACAGTTTGTCGGCGATGCGCTTCATGTGGACCAGGTTTTCTGGATCGGCGCCGATACCACCCAATATGCCGAACACGAATTGGATGAACAATGGTCCCGACACCAGCCCGCGGTCGCGGAAATGCGCAAGCGAATAGAGATGGCCGACATCGTAGCACTCGAATTCGAAACGCGTGCCACAGCCGCGCCCGAGCTTTTCCAGCACCGTCTCCATATCGGCAAAGGTGTTCTTGAAGATCGTGTCACGGGTAGCCTCGAGCAGCTTCGGCTCCCATTCGTGCTGCCATTCTCGCGGCCGCTCGAGCATCGGGAACAGCGCAAAATTCATCGAACCCATATTGAGCGAACACATTTCCGGCTCGGCCCTGAGCGGCGCGGCCAGCCGCTGGTCGAGCGTCATCAGCGACGATCCGCCGGTGGTGATGTTGATCACCGCATCGGTCGCCTGCTTGATGCGCGGCAGGAACTGCATGAACACCTCGGGGTCGGCGGTCGGCCGCCCGTCGCTGGGGTCGCGGGCGTGAAGATGCAGGATCGCGGCGCCGGCTTCGGCGGCGGCGATCGCGTCTGCGGCGATCTGGTCCGGCGTCACTGGCAGATGTGGCGACATCGATGGCGTGTGCACCGACCCGGTGACGGCACAGGTGATAATGACTTTGCGCGGTGCCATGGTCGCCTCAACCTTCGACCGGCAGGTCGAGCTCGCTGGCCAGCACCTCGAGCGAGTCGCCGATGATGGATACGATCTCGCCGATCTGCGCGGCGGTGACGATCATCGGCGGGGCGACCATGAAATTGTCGCCGTCGACACCGCCCTTGACCTTGCGTCCGTAGATGATCAGGCCGCGCTCGTAGGCGAGGTCGAGCAGCCGCTGGGTGGCCTTCTTTGCCGGCTCGATCGGCCTCAGCGTTTCTGGGTCGGCGACCATTTCGGCACCGGTCAGCAGGCCCTTGCCGCGGATGTCGGCGATGAACGGAAACCGCTTCGCCAATCCCTTCAGCTCGTCCATCAAAAGCTCGCCCATGACAGCCGCGTTGGCGATCAGGCCGAGACGGTCCATCTCGCCGAGCACGGCGAGCCCGGCGGCGCAGGCGAGCGGATTGCCGGCATAGGTATGGCCGTGCTGGAAGCCGCCCGACGCGAGCAATGGCTGCACCAGCCGCATCGGTGCCGCCAGCGCGCCGAGCGGCGCGTAGCCAGAGCCCAGCCCCTTCGACAGCGCGACGATGTCGGGCTTGCAGTTCCAGTGGTCGCCGCCGAGGAATTTTCCGGTGCGGCCGGCACCGCTCATCACTTCGTCATGGATGAGCAGGATGCCGTAGCGATCGCAGATCTCGCGGATGCGCGGATAGTAGCTGTCCGGCGCCACCAGTGCTGCCGTGGCAGCGCCGCCGACTGGCTCCATGATGAAGGCGAGCACGCTCTGCGGTCCCTCGGCGAGGATCTTTTCCTCCAGCATGTCGGCGTAGCGGATGCCGCGCTGTTCCATCGAAAGATTGTCGCGGTCGCGCCAGGCGATGGGCGCCGGCACGGTCGGCATCATCTGCATCATCGGCACAAATGTTTCGGACAGCGCATCGTCGCCGGTGACGGCGAGCGCGCCGAGCGTGCCGCCATGATAGGACGGAAAGCGCGTGATCACCTTCCAGCGGCTGGGCTGACCGGTGGCGACCGCCCACTGCCGCGCCAGCTTGACGCAGGATTCCGTTGCTTCCGAGCCGCCGGAGACGAAAAAGATGCGGTCCAGGCCTTCGGGGAGTTTGGCCGCCAGCTGCCGCGCGAGCTCCTCTGCCGGTTCGTTCTCGAAATGCAGGCGGTAGGCGAAGGTGGCGCGGTCCATCTGCCGTTTCATCGCGTCGAGCACGTTGCGATTGGAGTGGCCGATATTGGCGACCATCGGGCCGCTCGATCCGTCGATGAAGCGGCGGCCATCCTGCGTCCACATGTAGATGCCTTCGGCGCGGTCGATCAGCGGCCGGCGCACGCTGGATAGATAAAACAGATGCGAGGCTTCGCGAGTTTCCGGGGCAGGAGACTTCAACATGTCATGGCTTTCCAAGATAGCGGTCGAGGACATTTCTGGTGACGCGCTCGACCATCGCATCCTGCCTTAGCAGGCCGGCAATCCATTCGCAGCTTCCGGCGTGAAACACCTCGCCTTTGCCGCGCGGGAAATTGACGATCATGCCGTTGCCGCGTTTGACCTTGTCGAGGTTGGCATCGCTTGCCTCGCCGAACAGCGTCTCGGCGGTGAAGCGTCCGTCCTCGTCGCCGAGAAACTGGTCCTCGAACGCAATGTCGGCGCTTTCCTCGACCTGGCTCGCCATGCCGACGGCCAGCACTTGCAGCCCGTCCGGTGCACCGCTGTCGGGCTTGGGGTAGGGCAGGCCGCCGCGGATCTCGAAATCGAGCCCGTCGACCTCGTAACCATAGACATGGCTGTCGGCGCCGAGCAGATCGCCATAGTAGATGCCGGTGCCGGCAAACGCCCAATGCTCCGGCCGGTAGACCGGAAAGCCGCGCACGCCGCGCGGCGCGCAGCCGCCCCAGCCGGCATAGACGCCTCTTGTCGCGTTGAGGCCGAAGGTCGCCGCACCCGGCCGGCCGATTTCCGGCGCTTCCCAGGAATTGGTGGCGCGCCTCATATCGCCGCCGCGATAGGCCGGGTCGTCGGCGCGAGCGCGGTATTTGTAGCAGACCTGCCGGCGGCCTTCGTCCTCCAGCCTGGTCTGCCACATGAAATTGCCGGCAAAGCGCGCCGCATGACCGCCGCGCTCGACATAGGTGTCGACCGCATCGCGCATTTCCCAGGTCCAATATTCGTCGTGGCCGACGAAGACGACGCAGTCATAGCCGTCGAGAATGTCGGGCGAAAAATGCAGATCGTGCTGGCTGGCGAGATCGACGGCGTAGCCGGCACGCTCGGCGAAGCGGAAGAAATGGCTGTCGTAGCTTGCCCAGCCGGCTGAGGCGTATTTCTTCGAATGGCCGGTGGCAAAGGCCCATTCCATGTGCGGATAGCGCGGCACGGTTTTCGGCGGCACCGCGACTTCGAGCGGCACGCGCGGCGCATCCTTGGGCAGCACGACGAAGCCGCGGCACCAAGGCCGCTGCGTCGACACCATTCGTGCATATTGGTCCCGGCCTGGCCCGGTGATGCCTTCGTAATGGTTGGAACCGCCCCATGTATTGTAGGCGAGCCAGGTGCCGGTGGCCGCCACCTGCAGCACACGGCCAGGCTTCTTGCCGGGCTGCGGCGCGACGATAAAAAGATGGTGGCAGCGGATCGGCTTGCCGTCCCGGCCATCTGCCGTCAGCGTCACGCGATAGGCGCCGGACGGCCAGTCGTCGCCGATGCGAAACTCGAACGACGCTTGCCAGCCGCAGCCTTCGACCGAACATTGGTCCGGCGTATCTTGCCAGCGCGCCGCGATTCCGGTCCCTTCGAACATTGTCGTTTCCGCGCCGCCGTCGCGGATGATCGCGATGCCGAAACTGGCGGCCGTCGAACTGACATGCAGTGCCACCATGTCGCCAGGACGGTAGGAAAAACGGTCGCTGTAGCACCAGATTTCGCCGCGCCTGCCATCCATACCGGGCCATTCCCAGTAATGGCTGCGCACCGCCTGGCGTCGCTGCTCCGGCGTCAGTCCGAAATCGGGAAACTCGGTCGGCAAATGGTTCATGAACACCGCTAAGGTCGAAGGCCGCCATTTCGGCCATCCGCCGGCCAAGCGTCAATTGGAAACGATCGGGCCAGCCATTGCCGGGCTGCTCCCTTGGCCTTGCCGGCCAAACAGACTATCTCACAAAGGGCGGCCTTGTCCGCCACGGGAGCCGATATGCTGAGAGTGCAAAAGGTCAGGGTCAACGATATCTACGTGCCGACGGCGCGCAAGAAGACGCTGCATCCCGAGACTGTCCGCAATCTGGCCGAGGACATTCTGGAAAACGGCATGAAGATGCCGATCCAGGTGCGCCATGACGGCAAGCGCCATATCCTGGTCGAAGGGTTGCATCGGCTGGAAGCCGCCAAGTGGCTCGGCGAGACCGAGATCGACGCCTATCTGGTGCAAGCCAAGCGCCACTGAAGCCACTTATTTCCGTCGTTCGAATCTCCTGTCCCGCGGATTTTTTCGCGGACCGTGTCGGCTTGCGTCTTGTCGGTTCGTCCTAGACACGGAAGCCAAAACCGACATGTGAGGAAACATCATGACCACCAAGCTCGACGTCGCCCCCAACTCCGACCGCGAGCTGGTTCTCGCCCGCATCATCGATGCGCCGCACGAGAACGTCTATCGCTGCTGGACCGAGCCAAAGCTGTTGACGCAATGGTTCTCGCCGAAGCCGTGGACGACGCCGCACGCCGAAATGGATGTGCGGACCGGTGGCTCCACCCTTGTCGTCATGGCCGATCCCGACGGCAAGGAGTTCCCGAATCCAGGCATCTTCCTCGAAGTCGTACCGGGCAAAAAGCTCGTCTTCACCGATGCCTATACGAAGGCGTGGGAGCCGTCCGAAAAGCCGTTCATGACGGTCATGCTGACCTTCGAGGACGAGGGCGAGGGCAAGACCCGTTACATTGCCCGCGTCGCGCATTGGTCGGTCGCCGACCGCGAACAGCACGAGAAAATGGGTTTTCACGACGGCTGGGGCCAGTGCGCCGAACAGCTCGAGGAGGTCGCACAGCGACTTTGATGCAAACGGGAGAGGGAGACTGACGTGTCCAGATCGGTATTTTTCGCCATTTTCGCCTCGGCCGCCGCGCTGTTTGCCGCGCCGGGCACCATCAACGCAGAGGAGGCCAAGCCCGCCATGACGACCGCAACCGCAACACTGCCGACGCCGGAAAAATCCGGCCTGCTGCCGATCAACGGCCTGAACTATTATTACGCCGTCTACGGCAAGGGCGAGCCGCTGCTTCTGCTGCATGGCGGCCTCGGCACGACCGACATGTTCGCGCCGATCCTGCCAAAACTTGCCGAAGACCGCACCGTCATCGGCGTTGACCTGCAGGGCCATGGCCGCACCGCACTCGGCGACCGGCCGCTCAGCCTGGAGGCGATGGGCGACGACATGGCGGCGATCGTCAAGGCACTCGGCTACGACAAGGTCGACGTCATGGGTTATTCGCTGGGTGGCGGCGTCGCCTTCCGCATGGCCGTCCAGCAGCCTGAAGCGGTGCGCCGCCTGGTGCTGGTCTCGACCGGCTATGCCGCGGACGGCTTCTATGCCGAGATGCGTGGCCAGCAGGCACAGGTCGGCGCGGCGATGGCCGACATGATGAAGGACACGCCGATGTACAAATCCTACGTCGCGGTTGCGCCGCATCCGGAGGATTTTCCGAAACTGCTCGATCAACTTGGCGCCTATATGCGCAAGGACTACGATTATTCCGCCGACGTGCCGAAGCTGAAAATGCCGGTGATGCTGGTGTTCGGCGACAGCGATATGTACCGGCCCGAGCACGAGATCAAATTCTTCCAGATGCTCGGCGGCGGATTGAAGGACGCCGGCTGGATGCGCGAGAACCTGTCGCAGAACCGCCTGGCGATCGTGCCGAACCGCACCCACTACGATGTGTTCTTCGCGCCGGAACTGACAGCTGCCGCGCTGCCGTTCCTCAATGGCCAGACCAAGGTCAAGACCTGGGACGAGGTCGTCAACGAAACGAACTGACGCCCAGTCAATTGTCTGCCGGCCGTCTTCCGCGAGATGGCCGGCATTTCGCCCATGGGGCCTTGGCCCGGCGCATCGGCCAATCGTGTATTGGCCGCATCACAGCTATAGATGGCGCCATCAAAGCTTTTCAATTGACGCTGCCACGCCTATCGATAGGTATGCCGCCTATCCTCACAGGGCAGGGACGCGGGTGATGGCAAGATATCAGGGCGGGTGTTTGTGCGGCGCGGTGCGCTACCGCGCCGAGGCGGCACCGATCAATGAGCGCGTCTGCCATTGCCGGTTGTGCCAGAAGGCGTTGGGTGCCGCCTTCAACGCGCGCGTGCTGTTCCGCATCGATGATGTGACGGTCGACGGACCGCTGGCGGCGGTGAATTCCTCGCCCGATCTCAAGCGCGGCTTTTGCCCGCGCTGCGGCACGACGATGTTTTCCCGGCGCGATTCCGCCGGCATTATCGGCATCACCACCGGCTCGCTCGATGATCCCTCGTTGTTCAGGCCTGAGATGCATATCTGGACCGCCTCGAAGCAGCCCTGGGTGCAGATCGACGACGGCCTGCCGCAGTTTGAAGGCGCGCCACCTCCGGCTTGAGGTGGAATCTGGACAAAATTTAATCCGAAGCGACACGAGATAGCCGGCAAAGCGTCATTGGCGGGCCATCATTGCTGCCTATCTATCGGCGTGCGGGCAGGCAGTCGAGGAGGCGACGGATGAACGACAGCATCAACACCCTGGATGAACTCTTGAGCGATCCGATGATCAAGCTGGTAATGGAGCGCGACCGCGTGCAACCGGCACAACTTCGCACGTTGCTCGAAGAAAAGGTCCGCCGGGTAGACGATGATGCGCCGGTCAACGATCGCTTTGTACCGCCGGCCCACCTGATGGCCACGACCTGTCACAAGCTGTGGTTGTGCAGCTAGGGTCTTGAAGCGGTCAGCCGGAATTTGCCGGCAAATAGCTGTAATGGCTGCGGAAATAGGCAAGCTTGAAGCCGAGGCGTGCATAGTTGCGGTAGGCTGGCCCGTCACGTTCGGCTCGCGGCGCCTCGATATCGGCCACGAACAGTTTTGCACCGGCCGCAAGTCCGTCGCGCACCATCGCTTCGCCGAGCATTGCATCGAGGTCGAAGCTCGGCGCCATGATGCCGGGCACCGGCGCGTCGATGCCGCTCCAGGCCATGCCGTCGGCGCCGATGAACATCGAGCGCACCGCCACCACCGCGTCTTCCCGCCGCAGCATGTAATGATGCCAGCCGCGTCGGCCGGCCAGCGCCAGCAACCACGGTGAGGTCGGCAACCGATATTGGCTGTCGATGAACCCAGCCCATTCCCTTGCCGTTGCCGGCGTCACCCGCTCGACCGAGACATCCTCCGTCGGGAAAAGCGGCTCAGCGGGCAATGGCGTGGCGTCGCGAAAGATGCGTTCCCAGCCGCCCTGACGTTGCAGGCCGCGCGCCTCGAGCCAGCAGCTGAGCGTCGCGGGCTCGGTGTGTGGGTTGGTGTAGAACCAGGGCCGCAGAATGCCGGCGTCGCGATAATGCGCCAGAAGCGCGTCGAGCCGGCTCTCGGTGGCCGCGCTCTCGACGCCGAAATTTTTGACACAGTTGAAATGGATGAACGGGATCGTCGTGCAGGTGGTCCAGACGAGATCGCCATCTTCGGCGATGGCAAGGCCTTGCCTTGCGGCAAAGTCTGACGGCGCGGCGCGATAGAGGTCGAGCCACGCATTGACCTCGGCGCGTTCGATGGCGCGACTGAGGTTGCGAGGTATCTCGTCGACGCCGATGGCGGGCGAGCGTGGCTCCGGCGGGATTGCGGGCTGCAATTCCGACAGGGCGGCGGGCTGCATGACTTCCTCCCAAGTATGAACTTACACTGTAAGATTAGTGGAGACTAATCTCATGCCGTGCGTTGTCAAGCCGAGGCAGCGACGTGGGCGAACATTGGAGGGATAGCACACCTCCGCCCGGCCAACGTCTCGCTGCAAAGCCCTAACAATTCGATTCAAACTTTGTTGGTAGTTTCTTGTTAGGAATCCAGCTTGGTTTGTCCGGCGGCGTTGTCCTGCCTTCGGTCTGTTGTGTTTTGCGTACAGGTCCAGATGCGGTTATCAGGCGTCGTCATCTTTTCGATCGCAGCGCTGTGCCTTGCCGGCTGCACATCGACATCCGGCGTCGATGCGCTGCAAGTGCCGTCCAGCGAGACGACCAGCTCGGTTGTGCGGCCGCCCGCGCCGGTGGCATCTGCTGCGAAAACTGATGCTGCGCCCGCCTTCGCGGAACAGGAGCAGGACGAACAGCCGGTCGCCATGGCGGAGCCCGACCAAAGCGTCGAGCCGCCGGCCGAGGTGATCGCGCTGGTATCGCCGCCGAGGCGGCTGACACGCGCAGCGCCAGCAATGCTTGCCGAGCCGGTCACGCGCTATGGTTTTCGCGATGCCAAGCCGATCAATTTCGGCAAGGCATCCTCGCCGAGGCGTCTCGCCGTCCACGGCGTCGACGTCTCGCGCTGGCAGGGCAATGTGAACTGGGGAAAGCTGCGTGCCCAGGGCGCCAATTTCGCCTACATCAAGGCGACTGACGGGGGCGATCATCTCGACCCGATGTTTACCAGGAACTGGCGCAGTGCCGATGCCGCCGGCCTGAAACGCGGCGCCTATCATTTCTTCTACTGGTGCCGGACCGCCGGCGAGCAGGCCGACTGGTTCATCCGCAACGTGCCGAGGGTCGAGGGTGCGCTGCCGCCGGTGATCGACGTCGAGTGGAACGGCGACTCCAGCTGCAAGCGCCGCCCATCGCGGCAAAAGGTGCTGGAGAAGATGCAGGTGTTCATGGACAAGCTCGAGCGCTACTACGGCCAGCGCCCGATCATCTACACCGCGCCTGACTTTTACCGTGACAACCTGCGCGGCGCATTTTTGGATTACCCGTTCTGGCTGCGCGCCGTGGCCGCCCACCCGTCAAAGGTCTATCCCGGGCGCAAATGGCTGTTCTGGCAATATTCCGGCTCCGGCCTGTCGCACGGGGTGAGGGGCCGCATCGACCTCAACGTGTTCCGTGGCGATGAGCGCGCCTGGCGCGACTGGACTGGCGGACGGCAGATGGTGGCCGAGGCGGAATGAGGGCGGTCGCGCCTATTCCAGCTTTGGTGATTTAGCCGAAGCCTCTCCGCGGTCGTCATCCTAGGGCGGAGCAGGAGCGAAGCGACGTCGCGGAGACCCTAGGATCCATGCCGTGATGGTCGCCTAAGAATGCAGCGATGCAGAACGAGTGCCGGTGCCTCCTCTGCTCTGCCGGACATTCGTCGCTCGGAAAGCCAAGCAATGGCTTCCGCTCCTCGCTCCCATCCACGAGATTGGCAGCGCCCTTTCACGACGTCGAAGATTGGCGAAGCCGGTCTCTCTGGGGGAAATGCCCGGCAGGGCGCTGTCCCGCCGGCGTTTCGCACCTTCTGCACTGCCGCGCTGCTCGGAAGGCACGGCATGGATCCTAGGGTCTCCGCGACGTCACTTCGCTCCTGCTCCGCCCTAGGATGACGACGAGAGGATTGCCCCTCGTCATTCCGTCACTGGCTCATTGAGCATGGCTTCAATGTTGTAGCCATCGGGATCAAGTACAAAACAGGCATAGTAATTCTCTGCATATTCCGGACGCGGGCCGGGTACACCATTGTCTGCGCCACCTGCGTCGAGGGCAGCTCGATAGAACGCGTCAACCGCTGCCCTGCCATTTACCCGGAAAGCGACGTGCACACGGGTCAGCGGTGGTTTGCTGTCCGAATGTTGAATCTCGAACAAGCTGCCGCTGCCGACATCAAAAGCCCAAAACACCCCCTGCTTACCAAAGGAAAGGCGATATCCCAAAGGTCCAAAAGCTCTTTCGTAGAAGAGTTTGCTCTTCTGCAGATCGCTCACTGCAACCGTTATGTGATCAATCATTCCGCACCATCGCGGGACTCTGACACTCGAAGCGGGACGCCGCAACCCTGCAGCACCACATTTTGCCCGGCTCTATGCCTCTACATATTCCGCCAGACTAACAGCCTTGGGCACATCCAGCCCATCGGCGCGCAAGCCTTCGATATGAAAGCGTATTGCGTCGCGAATTTCGACCTCAACCTCAGGCACCGTCGCAGCGGTGGCGATGCAGCCGGGCAGATCCGGCACATAAGCGGAAAAATTGTTTCCGGCTTTTTCAATCACCACCGCGTAACGCATGTCATCGCTCCTTTAGGCGGACTGCCGGCCACGGCGACGAAGGGGCTGGCGGCATTGACGCGATAGACGGCAATTGCTGGCAGAAGCAATTGGGCGGCTATCTTGGCGTCGTTAGCTCGGGTAGCGCATCCCATGCCAGGTTTCGCCGGGGTCCTTCGGGATCAGCTTCGGGCGCCACGTTATCGAGGAAGTCGGATCTAGCCCCTTTGAAAGCGTCGCATCTGCTCGTTCTAGAAGGTAGTCTGGTGACTCGCCGATAGACGCCCTGCCTTCCCAAAGAGAGCCGCTCTCGAACTGATGGAATTGGATGCGAAATACCGGCCAACTTTTCTTCTTCGCGCGCATTAGCTGGGTGGCCTGATTGTACTCGCGCGATGCATAGATATGCATACAGTGGTAAAGAATGGTGTCAATCGAGGTGCGTCCTGAGAAGATCGTTATGAATTCGACTCCATTTGTGGAGGTCTTAGATAGGATCCAGCAATTTTTTATTATTGAGTATTGGCGATTAAAGTAGGAACGAAACAGGTAAATTTGACACAAGATAAACTCTTGGCCAGTTGTTCTATCTTGAAAATACTTTTCGATCTCGCGTTCTATTTCTATTTTCGACGCGCCTGAACGGATCGCGTTTGAAATGGCAGTAAGTGCTCGGCGTTCGTCGTTTGGGTGTACGGCGAAAGGGGCGCTGTCAAAGGCAAACGCCCCCTTCAATTGTCTACGCCAGTCGGCCATCGAAGATGTGAGCGCTCAGCTACACCCGCTCGTCGCCCCGCAAGTATCGCACTTCTCGCAAGTGCCGTTCCGCACCATCGTGAAGTTATGGCATTCCGAGCATTCGTTGCCGGTGTAGCCCTGCATCAATGATTGCTGGCGCCGGTTGGCGGCGAGCGCTTTGGCTTCGGCTGCTTCTTTCGCGGCCTCGTCGGTGAACAGCTCCGTCGGGTCGGAGGCTTCCGCGTAGACGATGTCCTCGACCAGTTCCCTGGCGCGCTCCTCGTAGTCGCGCTTGTAGGCGATGGCTTCGTCGCTGGCGGGCTTCAGCGTCAGCACATTGGAGCCGGAGAAAGCGGTCGGGGCGGTACGGGCTGGAGTTCCGGAACCGGAACCCGCAAAGCCTTTCGGCTCGGCGCCCATGCCCGACACCAGCTTGACCGGCGAGGCGCCGCGGGTCAGGCCCTTGGAGAAGGGCGTCGCCTTGCCTTCATTGATGCCGCGTCCGAGTGCCGTCTTGTCGAAATCCGACTGGTCGACATGGGCGAGATCGTGGCGGCCGAGATAGGAGACAGCCAGTTCGCGGAACACGTAGTCGAGGATCGACGTGGCGTTCTTGATGGCGTCGTTGCCCTGCACCATGCCGGCCGGCTCGAACTTGGTGAAGGTGAAGGCCTCGACATATTCGTCGAGCGGCACGCCATATTGCAGGCCGAGCGAGATGGCGATAGCGAAGTTGTTCATCATCGCCCGGAAGGCGGCACCTTCCTTGTGCATGTCGATGAAGATCTCGCCGATACGGCCGTCATCAAACTCGCCAGTGCGCAGATAGACCTTGTGGCCGCCGACGACCGCCTTCTGGGTATAGCCCTTGCGGCGGTTCGGCAGTTTCTCGCGGTCGCGGTAGAGACGCTCGACGACGCGCTCGACGATCTTCTCGGTCACCTGCACGGCGCGCTGTGCGGCCGGCGCCGCGATCAGCTGCTCGATGGCTTCGTCCTCGTCGTCTTCGACGTCGGCAAGCAACGAGGCGTTGAGCGGCTGCGACAGCTTCGAGCCGTCGCGATAGAGCGCGTTGGCCTTCAGCGCCAGCTTCCACGACAGCATGTAGGCGCCCTTGGCGTCTTCCACCGTCGCGTCGTTCGGCATGTTGATGGTCTTGGAGATGGCGCCGGAGATGAAGGGCTGCGCCGCCGCCATCATCATGATGTGGCTGTTGATCGACAGCGAACGCTTGCCGATCTTGCCGCACGGGCTGGCGCAGTCGAACACCGGCAGGTGTTCGGCCTTCAGGAACGGCGCGCCTTCCAGCGTCATCGCCCCGCAGACATGGATGTTGGCGGCCTCGATGTCCTTCTTCGAAAAGCCCAGCGCCGGCAGCATCTCGAACGAGAAATCATTGAGCTGCTCGTCGGTGAAGCCGAACGTCTCCTTCACCCAGTCAGCGCCCAGCGTCCACTGGTTGAAGACGAATTTGATGTCGAAGGCCGACTTCAGCGCGGCATTGAGTGCTGCGATCTTTTCGTCGGTAAAGCCTTTTGCCTTGAGCGAGCCGGGGTTGATGCCCGGCGCCTGGTTGAGATTGCCGTGGCCGACGGCATAGGCCTCGATCTCGGCGATCTGGGCCTCGGAATAGCCGAGCGTGCGCAGCGCTTCGGGCACCGCGCGGTTGATGATCTTGAAATAGCCGCCGCCGGCGAGCTTCTTGAATTTTACCAGCGCGAAGTCGGGCTCGATGCCGGTGGTGTCGCAATCCATCACCAGGCCGATCGTGCCGGTCGGCGCGATCACCGTTGCCTGCGCGTTGCGGTAGCCATGCTCCTCGCCGAGCTCGATGGCGCGGTCCCAGGCGGCCTTGGCATGGTCGGCAAGCTCCTGCTGCCTGAGATCGGAGGCGACCAGCGGCACCGGGTTGACGGCTAGCTTCTCGTAGCCGTCCCTTTCGCCATAGGCCGCGCGGCGGTGGTTGCGCATGACGCGCAGCATGTTCTGCGCATTGCGGTCATAATCGGGGAAGGCGCCGAGCTCGGCGGCCATTTCGGCCGAAGTGGCATAGGCCGTGCCGGTCATGATCGCGGTGAGGGCGGCGCAGATGGCGCGGCCCTCGTCGGAATCATAGGGAATGCCCGAGGTCATCAGCAGGCCGCCAATATTGGCGTAGCCGAGGCCGAGCGTGCGGTACTCGTAGGAAAGCTTGGCGATCTCCTTCGACGGGAACTGCGCCATCATCACCGAGATTTCCAGCACCATGGTCCACAGCCGCACCGTGTGCTCGTAGGCTGATATGTCGATCGTGCCGTCGGCATTGCGGTAGGGCAGAAGGTTGATCGACGCCAGGTTGCAGGCGGTGTCGTCGAGGAACATGTATTCCGAGCACGGGTTGGACGCCCGGATCGCACCGGCCGAGGCGCAGGTGTGCCAGTCGTTCATCGTCGTGTTGAAATGCAGGCCCGGATCGGCCGACGCCCAGGCGGCATAGCCGATCTTTTCCCAGAGATCGCGCGCCTTCAGCGTCTTCAGCACCTTGCCGTCCTTGCGGGCGGTGAGATGCCAGTCGCCGTCCTGCTCGACGGCGCGCAGGAAATCGTCCTTCAGCGACACCGAATTGTTGGAATTCTGGCCGGAAACGGTGAGATAGGCGTCCGAATCCCAGTCGGTGTCGTAGGTCTTGAACGACATCGAGGTGTAGCCCTGCTTGGCGAACTGGATGACGCGGTAGATGTAGTTCTCCGGCACCGCGTCCTTCTTGGCCGCCTTGATCTCGCGCTTCAGCGCGGTGTTGACCGCCGGGTCGAAGCAGTCGTCGCCATTGCCTTCGCAGTTGATGCAGGCCTTCATGATCGCTTCGAGATGCTTCTTGACGATCTTCGAGCCGGTAACCAGCGAGGCGACCTTCTGCTCCTCATTGACCTTCCAGTCGATGAATTCCTCGATATCGGGATGATCAGCGTCGACGATGACCATTTTCGCGGCGCGACGCGTGGTGCCGCCCGACTTGATGGCGCCCGCCGCGCGGTCGCCGATCTTGAGGAAGCTCATCAGCCCCGACGAGCGGCCGCCGCCCGACAGCTTTTCGCCTTCGCCGCGCAGGAACGAGAAGTTGGAGCCGGTGCCGGAGCCGTATTTGAACAGCCGCGCCTCACGCACCCACAGGTCCATGATGCCGCCCTCGTTGACGAGGTCGTCCTGCACGCCCTGGATGAAGCAGGCATGCGGCTGCGGATGCTCGTAGGAAGACTTCGACTTGGTCAGCTTGCCGGTGAACGGGTCGACATAGAAATGGCCCTGGCTCGGACCGTCGATGCCATAGGCCCAGTGCAGGCCGGTGTTGAACCATTGCGGCGAGTTCGGCGCGACGCGCTGGGTGGCCAGCATATAGGCGAGCTCGTCGCGGAAGGCGCTCGCGTCTTCCTCCGACTTGAAGTAGCCGCCCTTCCAGCCCCAATAGGTCCAGGTACCGGCAAGCCGGTCGAAGACCTGGCGGGCGTCGATCTCGGAACCGTAGCGCTCGGCTTCCGGCAGCTTGGCCAGTTCAGCCTCGTCGGCGACGGAGCGCCACAGGAAGGAGGGGACTTGCGTCTCTTCGACCTTCTTCAGCCGTGCGGGAACACCCGCCTTGCGGAAATATTTCTGCGCCAGGATATCGGCGGCAACCTGGGAGAACTGCGCCGGCACGTCGATGTTGTCCAAGCGGAACACCACCGAGCCATCCGGATTCTTGATCTCGGAAAGCGCCTTGCGGAATTCGATCTCCGCGTAAGCTGATTGCCCTGGCTTGGTGAAACGACGCTCGATGCGCATTGGTCCGGTCCCTTTTGTCTACATATAGCGCTTTTCCCAGAGGATTTCTGCCCTCTTGACGAAACGCGCATGTCCGCCGTCTGCCGGCGTTCGAAACCCGCCGGCTCTCATCTTCACAGTCTCCGCCGCCCTGCCGGTCAAACCTCTCGCGAGGCCGCTGTCCAACGCGCTCACGGACCCTGTGGGTCCCTCAAAACTGAAAACTTTTTGTAACGCCCTCGATCGAGGGAAATTTACATTATCTAGCGTCGAACCTACCTGCAAACACTAAATATAGTATTAACAGACAATTTATTCAAGTCCGACAATCCTCCCCTTTCGCCACCCAAGGCTTCAAAATCCCACGCCTTCGCCGGCCTCGTAAACAGGCGGGAATGCGGCTCAAAACGCACATATTCCGGGAAAAAGACCGGCCTCGAAACTTTTCCGGTCGCACTCTCAACAGGAGCGCATGGCCTATAAAAGGCGACTCGTTTTGCGGCGTCAAGGATTCGTTTGCGTAGCTTTTATGACCCCCACATCTTGTGTGTCACACATGTGGATAACGGGGATAGAAGCGGAGCGCAAGGAAGGGTCGGCTCTGGGTGGAGGCGCTTCGGCAACGACGTTCCACAGCACCTGAGCGATAGGCTATGCGCGACTGAGACTCAGGAGAACCGATGCGGATCCGCGCAGAAATGGGCGATGATCTGGCTGAGGTCGGGTTCGTTGACCATGCGCACAGCCTCGGCGGCGCTGACCCACTTGCGGGTGCGTGCCCGCTTTTCCTTCCACCGGTCGGCGACCTTGTCGACCTGCAGCGGGAAGACCAGCACCTCGCACGGCACTTCCTCGCCGGAATCCAGCAGCTTGGCATAGAAATAGCGGCCGGCCTCGTGATGCGAGATTGTGCCGCTCAGGCCGGCCTCCTCGCCGGCTTCGCGTGCCGCCGCTTCGCAAAGCGGCTCCTTCGCTTCCGGCCAGCCCTTGGGAAGCACCCAACGGCCGGTATCGCGGCTGGTAATCAGCATGATTTCGACGCCGTCGCCGCTATCGCGCCAGGGCAGCGCTGCAACCTGCAGGCGGGAGGGCACCGCGCCGAAGAGTCGCCGGACCCTTTCGGCCTTATGGTCGTGCGTCGTTGGCCTCGTCAACATCGGAGAAGCTTGCCCCAGCTTCCAGAATCATTTGCCGTCTCACGAATCTTACGGCTAATTATAAGCAATGAAAGTAAAAAATGTTTCACGGATCGGCCAGATTCCGTCAATCTGCGCCGATCTCAGCCTAATGGCGCGACTGCAGCAGCGTCGCGCCACGCCTTTATCGGTGTGCGGAGGTCCCCTGGGCGGACTCGGTGCATCAAGCGGCGTTGCCGCGAATCAGCCGGCGTGGTCGTCGGCGATCGGCTTCTGGTAGGTGAAGCCCATGTCCCAGGGGAAATAGATCCAGGTGTCCTGGCTGACCTCGGTGACGAAAGTGTCAACCATCGGCCTGCCTTTCGGCTTGGCATAGACGGTGGCGAAATGCGCCTTGGGCATCATCGCGCGCACTATGCCCGCCGTCTTGCCGGTGTCGGTGAGGTCGTCGATGATCAGCACGCCGGCCCCGTCATCGGCGAGCAGCGCCGGCGTGACCTCCTTCAGCACCTGCAATTGCCCCTGGCTGGTATAATCGTGGTAGGAGGCGACGCAGACCGTCTCGATGATGCGGATGCCAAGCTCGCGCGAAATGATGGCGGCCGGAACCAGGCCGCCGCGCGTGATGCAGACGATCGCCTTCCATTGCCCCTTGTTGGCGCCGGCAAGCCGCCAGGCGAGCGCGCGCGCATCGCGGTGGAACTGGTCCCAGGAGACCGGGAAGGCTTTTTCGGGCAGGGACATCTTTCGCGCACTCCGTAAAGCGCGCATCGCGCGCAGACACCTATGGAATGCGCGCGGAATTAACTGGAAAGGCTTGGCTTTGGCAAGGGCGCGGCAAAGCTATTGTCCTGCCAGCTATCCCTGTGAACCTACCGCGACAGGAAAGCCGCCACCGGGGCGGTGCGCAGCACCGTTCGCGTCACCCCGCCGAACAGCAGCTGGCGCAGCCAGGAATGGCTGTAGGCGCCGAGCACGAGCAGGTCCGCACCCGACTCGGCGACCCTGGTCTGGATGATGTCGTCAACGGAAGCGCCGCCGGACCTCAGCACCGAGACGCTGACGGTCGCGCCATGCCTGGACAGCGAGGCGGCGATCTCGGCGCCGGCTGTTTCCGGCGCCTCGTCGAGCGTATCGGGCGGGTCGATGACGACGATGTCCGTCTTTTCGGCCTCGATGATGAAGGGCAGGGCATCGAAGGCCGCGCGCGCGGCTTCCTTGCTGCCGTTCCAGGCGAGCAGCACATGCTTGAAGCTGGTGACCAGCGGACCCGAATGCGGCACCACCAGCACCGGCCGGCCGGCATCGTAGACCAGGGTGTCGACGTCGGCGCTCGGGTCGCTGCCCGATTCGCGCTGCGCGGCGATGATCAGGTCCGCGGTGCGAACGGTCGAGATGCCGGTCAGCGCACTGTCGCCGGAAAAACTCTCGAGACTGCGCCACTCGAACGACAGGCCGGAATTCTCGATGCGCTTGTGAAAGGCGGCCTGCAACTTCTCGGCGCGCTCCCGGTTCATATCGGCGGAAACCTGCAGGAACTCGGTGTCCGGAAAGCCGGTGGCAGAGGTGTAGGGCACGGGCAGCGCCTCGGCATGGATGCCGATAAGATGGCTCTGGAATCGGCCGGCCAGCGGGATCGCGCAGTCGAGGACGCGCTCGGCATCCTGTTCATTCTGCAATATGGCGACGATGGTCTTGAAGCGCATGGCAGTCCCTCACTTCTTACGGCGATCCCACTCGTGACAAACGTCACTGCGCGATGCTGGTTCCGTCAGGCCGGCCGATCAGCCCACTCGGCTTGCCTTGATCAAGCCCGCCACCATAGCCTCTACGTCGGCGCGTGCGGAGTCCAGTGCCTGCTGGCTGCGGGCGCGCACCACCAGTTCCGTCCAGAATTTGCCATCGCCATATTTCGGGTAGGAGCCGATGATCGTGTCCGGATGCGCCTTCTGGATGTCGCCCAGCGGCCCGCCGATCAGGCCTTCGCCGAACGGGCATTCCACGGTTGCCGACAGCATTTTGGTGCCGGCCCGCAATGTCGGCACGACATTGTCGAGCATCGCCTGGAAAATCGCCGGCACGCCGGCCATGACATGGACGTTGCCGATGCGAAAGCCCGGCGCAACCGACACTGGATTATCGATGTGGTCTGCCCCGCGCGGCATCCGCGCCATGCGCTTGCGCGCTTCGGTGTATTCGATGCCGCGGGCGGCGTAGCTTGCCTCCAGCAGGGCGTAGGCCTTGGCGTCGTATTCGCATGGCACGCCAAAGGCCTTGGCAACCGAATCGGCGGTGATGTCGTCATGCGTCGGGCCGATGCCGCCGGTGGTGAAGACATAAGTATAGCGGGTGCGCAGCGCATTCACCGCAGCGACGATCTCGTCTTCCTCGTCCGCAACGATGCGCACTTCCTTCAGGTCGATGCCGATCGCCGTCATGATGTCGGCGAGGTGGCCGATGTTCTTGTCCTTGGTGCGGCCGGACAGAATCTCGTCGCCTATGACGAGCATGGCGGCGGTGACGATTTCGGTCATGACTGGCTCCGGCAAACGGGTCGCCTGAGATAGCGCGGCAAACGGCCGGCGGCAATGCCGCCAAACGACGGATCTACCTGTGCCACCTCCCTTGCAGTGCACCCGTCGGCGGGGGATGCTGCGTGCCGGTTTGGAGCCCTGAGCAAGACATGCCGGCATCGATTCTGCTATGGCTACCCGGCGCGCTGTTTCTGCTGGCGCTCGTCGTGGCAGCCTATCCGATGCTGGCGACGCTGCGGATCGCGGCGAAGGCCGAAAGGCTGGTGCCGGCCAGTGGCAAATTCATCGAGATCGACGGCAACCGCATCCATTATGTCGAGACGGGCGAGGGGCGGCCGATCGTCTTCCTGCACGGCCTCGGCGCGCAGCTTCATCAATTCGGCCACACGCTGTTCGGACGGTTCGGCCCGAACTATCGGCTGATCGCGCTCGACCGTCCGGGCTCCGGCTATTCGGTGCGGGCCAGGGGCGCCAGCGGACGGCTGCCCGAGCAGGCCGAGATCGTGCGGCATTTTATCGACGCGCTTGGGCTGGAAAAGCCTCTGGTCGTCGGTCATTCGCTGGGTGGCGCCATCGCGCTGACGCTGGCTATCGAGCATCCCACGGCGATTTCCGGCATCGCCTTGCTGGCACCGCTGACCCATCTGGAGCCGGACGCGCGCGAGAAGTTCGGCCCGCTGTACATTAAGTCGCCGCTGCGGCGCCGGATCATGGCTCATACGGTGGCGATCCCGGCGGCTCTCAAATATGCGGAAGCGACGCTTGCCTTCATCTTCGCGCCGCAGACGGCGCCGGCCGACTATATGGTCGAGGGCGGCGGCTGGTGCGGGCTGAGGCCAAGCCATTTCTATGCAACGTCGACCGATGTCGTGGCCATCGAGCACGACCTTGGCCGCATCGAGCAACGCTATCGCGAGATCACCATGCCGGCCGGCATTCTGTTTGGTGCTTCCGACCGCGTGCTGGGCATCGATATTCAAGGCCGGCCGGTGATGGAAAAGATCAGGGGGCTGCATTTCGAGCCTGTCGAGGGGCTTGGTCACATGCCGCAATTCGTCGAGCCGGAACGGGTCGTCGCTTTCATAGAACGCATTGCCGAGCGCGCATTTGCGCCGAAGTCCGACACCGGCAGCTGACACCCTCCCGGAACGTAGCCTCGGCCGGCAGGGTGCCTACCCCAGGCATTCCCGGCCGCCGGGAATACCTCCGAACCCAATCACGATGCTGGCTATTCCTTCACGGCTCCGGTCATCGAGGAAACATAGTGCTCGACAAAGAACGAATAGAGCACCACGACCGGCAGCGAGCCGATCAGCGCTCCCGCCATCAGCGCCCCCCATTCATAGACGTCCGAGCGCACCAGCTCCGTGAGCACGCCAACCGGCACAGTCTTGTTTTCGGACGACTGGATGAAGGTCAAGGCGTAGATGAACTCGTTCCATGACAGCGTGAATGCGAAGATGCCGGCGGAAATCAGGCCCGGCACCGATAGCGGCAGCACGATCTTGGTGAGGATCTGCCAACGGCTCGCCCCGTCGATCAGCGCGCATTCTTCCAGCTCGAACGGGATCGAGCGGAAATAACCCATCAGCAGCCATGTGCAGAACGGGATCAGGAAGGTCGGATAGGTGAGGATGAGCGCGAACGGCGTGTCGTAAAGACCAAGGTTGAACACCATCACAGATAGCGGAATGAACAGGATCGAGGGCGGCACGAGATAGGCGAGGAACACAGCGAGGCCGACCTGCCGCGCCCCGGAGAACCGCAAGCGTTCGATCGCATAGGCAGCGAACACCGCAGCCAGCAGCGACAGGAACGTGGCGGCGGTCGAGATGATGATCGTGTTGAGCAGCCAGCCCGGATAAGACGTCTCGAAGAGCAGGTAACGGATATGCTCGAGCGTCGGATGCACCACCCAGAACGGATTGAAATTGGCGTAGTCGGTCATCTCGAGGTTGGGCTTAACCGCCGTGATCGTCATCCAGTAGAACGGAAACAACAGCACGATGACGAAGATCAGCAACGGCAGGTAGACCGTCACCACGCGGCGCGGCAAACTCTGCAGGTAGCCCATGCCGCCTTCGTCGAGTTCCGGGCGTTTGCTCGTTTCGATCGCGGTCATGTCAATCTCCGCCGCCCTGCTGCCATTTGCGACGCTGCAGGCCAAAATAGCTGAACAGGATCGCCGCCAGCAGGAACGGGATCATGGCAACTGCGATCGCGGCGCCTTCGCCAAGCTGGCCTCCGGAAATGCCGCGCTGGAACGACAGCGTCGCCATCAGATGCGTGGCGTTCACGGGCCCGCCGCGCGTCAGCACATAGATCAGCTGGAAATCGGTGAAGGTGAACAGCACCGAAAACGTCATGGTGATGGCGATGATCGGCGTCAGCAGCGGCAGCGTCACATAGCGGAACAATTGCCAGCGGCTGGCGCCGTCGAGCGTGGCGGCCTCGTAGAGCGACTGCGGAATCGTCTGCAGGCCGGCAAGCAGCGTGATCGCCACAAAAGGAATGCCGCGCCAGACATTGGCGGCGATGACCGAAGCCCGCGCATTCTCGGGATCGCCGAGGAAGTTGATGCGATGGTCGATCAGGCCCATTTCCATAAGCGCCCAGGACAGGATCGAGAATTGCGAATCGTAGATCCACCAGAAGGCGATCGCCGACAGCACCGTCGGCACCACCCAGGGCAGCAGGACGATCGCGCGGAAGAACGACTTGAACGGCAGGTTCTGGTTGAGGATAAGCGCCAGCCACAGGCCGAGCGCAAACTTCAGGATCGAGGCGCTGATCGTGTAGAGCAAGGTGTTGAAAACGGAGAGCCAGAAGACGGCGTCATCCCACAGATATTCGTAGTTCTCGATACCGATGAAGATGCCGGGGCGGCCGATGCGGGCATCGGTGAAGCCGAGCCAGACGCCGAGCCCGAGCGGATAGGTCAGGAAGACCAGCAGCAGCGCCGCCGCCGGCAGCATGAAGCCGAAGCCAAGCGCGTTATGACTTTCAGACACGAACGCTAGAATGCGCGACAGCGCCGACCGGCGTGGCTGAGCGGCAGCGGAGGTCACGGCCATGGGTCGGCTCCTCTAAGGTCTCATTGAACGGCCGGGCGGCCATGCGCGATTCGAAGCCGGGCAGCATGGCTGCCCGGCTGAACCCGGCTCAAACGCGATAGTAGCGGTTTGCGCGCTTCTCGGCTTCTTCCATCGCTTCTTGCGGCGTCGCCTGGCCTGTCACCGCCTTGGCGAACATGTCGACCAGCACATAGTCGGCCATGGTCGCTGCCGAGGCGTAGCCGAGCGGGCCGGCATAGCCGTTGGGCCGCAGCGTCGCCGAGGCCTTGGCGTAGGCGGCGTTGTTCGGATCGGCCGTCCACACCGGGTTGTTGTCGAAGGCTTTGAGCGTCTGGCAGCAATAGCCTGCCGACGACGTGATCCACTGCGACATTTGCGGATCCTCGAACATGAACTGCAGGTAGGCCTTGGCGGCGTTGGGGTAGGGCGTGTAGTCGAAGATCACGGCCGTGGTCACCTGGAACAGCTCGACGGATTTTCCGACCGGTCCAATCGGCAGGTTGGTGGTACGGATGTCCTTGGCTATCTCAGTGAGCTTCGGATCCTTGTCCTTGTTGATCTTGGCGGTGTTGTAGGCCGAAATGCCGTTGGCGATGACGCTCAATTGCCCGGCCAGGAAGGCGCGGTTGTTGTTGACGTCGAGCCAGCTTTCGGTACCGGGAATGAAGGTCTTGTAGAGCTCCTGCGCGTATTCGATCGCCTTGAGCGTCTCGGGGCTATTGATCGTCACCTTGCCGCTCTCGTCGACCATCTGGCCGCCATGGCTCCACAGCAGCCAGTGGGCGTAGTTGTTGCCGTCGCCTACGCCGTGGCCATGCGTGAAGCCGGCCGGGTGCCCCTTTGCCTGCAATGCCTTGCAAAGCTCGAGCAAGCCTGCCGTGTCCTTCGGAAATTCGGAGAAGCCGGCCTCCTTCACCCAGCTTTCGCGATAGACGATGGCATTGCCGATTGTCGCCAGCGGCAGGCCGAGGAATTTGCCTTGCCGTGTCGCATATTGGTGCGGTCCATCGTGCCAGCCGCCATATTTCGAGCCGAGATATTCGCCCAGTTCCGTCACGTCGTGCAGCTTGTCGGGATATTGGTGCGGGTCGTCGAACCAGACGAACATCAGGTCCGGACCGGAGCCGACATTGGCGGCGACCGCCGCCTTGGGGCGGATGTCCTCCCAGCTTTCCTTGTCGACGCGGACCTCGACACCGGTCGCTTCGGTAAAGCGCTTGGTGTTGGCCAGCCATTGATCCTCGTCGCCCTGCACGAAGGGCGACCAGCGCAGCAGCCTGAGCTTGGCGCCGTCCTCGGGCTTGTATTTCAACCCCTCCTGAGCAAAGGCGGGAGAGCCGATGAACCGGCTTCCCAAGGCTCCCGCCGCCGCACCGGCGGTGGTGCGGATCACGTCGCGTCTGGTGAATTTCATGCTCGCTTCCTCCTGCTTATTGTCATTGCCGTCCTACTGCTCGATGGGTGTTTCGAACCGCTGTCCGGTTTTGCCGTGAAAGAGATGGATGAGGCCAGGCTCGGCCGTAAGCCGGATGGTTTCGCCCGGCGTGAAGGAATGGCGTTCCCGGAAATTGGCGACGATCTCCTCGCCGCCGGCGGTGCGGCCGATGAGCTGCACTTCGGACCCTGTCGGCTCGACCACCACGACGGTGACCGGGATGCCCTGATGGTCGGACAGCCGTAAATGCTCGGGCCGTATCCCCAGCACGACCGGCTCACCATTGCCGATGGAAAGTGCCGAGGCCAACGGGACCGAAATCCCGCCGGCGCCGCGAAACGACGGCGAGCCGTCGCTTACGATCTCGCCCCTGAGCATGTTCATGGCGGGCGAGCCGATGAAGCTGGCGACAAAAAGATTGTTCGGCCGGTCGTAGAGTTCGAGCGGCGGCCCGATCTGCTCGACGATGCCGTCATGCATGACGACGATCTTGTCGGCCATGGTCATCGCCTCGATCTGGTCGTGGGTGACGTAGACCGTCGTCGTCTTCAGGCGCTGGTGCAGTTCCTTGATCTCGGCGCGCATCTGCACCCGGAGCTTGGCATCGAGATTGGATAGCGGCTCGTCGAACAGGAAAACCTGCGGGTCGCGTACGATCGCCCGGCCCATGGCGACGCGCTGGCGCTGGCCGCCGGAAAGCTGGCGCGGATAGCGGTCGAGCAGCGGCACCAGTCCCAGGATTTCGGCCGCGCGCCGCACGCCGGCATCGCTCTCCGTCTTGGGAACGCCCTTGAGCATCAGCGAGAACGCCATGTTCTCGGCGACCGTCATATGCGGGTAGAGCGCATAGTTCTGGAAGACCATGGCGACGTCGCGCTCCTTTGGCGCAACGTTGTTGACGACACGTTTGCCGATCGCGATCTGGCCGCGCGAGATCTTTTCCAGGCCGGCGATCATCCTGAGAAGGGTCGACTTTCCGCAACCCGAAGGACCGACCAGCGTGACGAACTCGCCGTCGTCTATATCGACGCTGACCCCGTGCAGGACCTCGACGGTCCCAAATGATTTGTAGACATCGCCGATCGCGACAGACGCCATCGATCTCCTCCCGATTGATTCCCGCAACGACTTCGAAGGAAACCGCTTTCCTGCCTGGACCGCGACAGCGCCCAGGCTCCTCTCCGGTCACGCGCGATGTGAGACGGTAGCGCTACCAAACCGACCTGTAAAGCAGCCCGGCATCACCTGGATATCGACACACCCTAATCCGAAACCTCCGTCTGCGGCCGGTCGCGGCCATCTGCGAGCTCGTCGTGCCATTTGCCGTCGGCGTCCTCGTACTGGATGCCGTCGGTATTGCCGGCGACCTGCTGTTCGGCCGAAGCGATCTCGGCGGCGCGCAACGCGTCCTGATGGGTTGGGAACGTTTCGGAGAATGTCGAGCCGACCTTGTAGGCCCAGCCTCCGTCATGCTCGACGATCTTGTAGGTCAGTTTCGCCATGAAACCCTCCGGTTGAAAGCCCGTTGCCTCAATGCAGCCTATCGTCGGCCAGTCTGTCGTCTGGCAGCCTGTCGTCTGTGACCAGCACGTCCGATTCCCTGGCGGCTTCGATTAGTGCCCGGCGCGCATCCGCCGTCGAACGATAACCTTCCAGCACTTTTAGGCAAGTGTCGAGGGCATCACGATGACGCGGCCCGCGATTGAGTGGCCAGACCGTCATCAGGCACTCCGCCGCCTCCTGGGCGCTGCGGATCTGCCGATATTTGCCGACATGGCCGAGTTCGACCACGACCGGCTTTTCAAATGGCTTGCTGTCCATCATCGCCGCCAACGCGGAGCGGCCGATTTGGTTGCAACTGCTATTTTAGCTCAGGCGAAAATAGCTCAATAGCCGCAGTCGTTGCGCAGCCAGCGTGCATTCGCCCAGCCGGTGCGGCCGCCGAAATCGACCTTGTACCAGCGTCCGCGGCGGTCGAAGATCTCGGTTTGGTCGCCGTTGAATAATTGCCCGATCATGCGCGACGACGAGTTCGGTCGGGCTCGAACGGCGAGAAAGCCGCTTCCCGTTGCCAGATTGTAGTGCCTGGAAAGTCCGTGCACCGTACCTTCGCAATATTGCGCCTCGGCCGGCGTCGGTGCGGCGAACGACAGCCCGGCCAACACCGCGGCGGCAGCCGCAGCATAAATCCCTCTGAAAGACATGGTTTCGCTCCCCCAGCTCAGCCGCGCCACCCGCAGCCTTTGCGCATCATACAACGGCAGAGGATCAAAGCGAAGCTGTGGCGCGCCTTGGTAGTGTCTCAGTTTGAAAATTCTCACATGAAAAAGGCCGCTTCTGGAAGGCGGCCTACCGGCGACGGGAGTCGAACCGCAGTCTCTCTAAAGACATGGTTTGCCATGGCCTTACCATTCGGGCGAACGCCGGCTTGCTCTATCTATCAGGCCGCACTCTTGTTGTTACTCCCCTGCACCTTCCAGAGTGACAAACACTAGCGGCACTTTCTCCGCGCTTGCTGTGGCCGGCTGCGGGACATGCGTTATCTCGGTCACCGCATACATGGCCAGACTATCGCCTGATGGCATGTGTACCCGGTCACCTACTACAGGCATTGATGCGAACGTCCACATCGTTGCTTCGTTTTCAATTCTGACAAGGCATCGGACCACCGCTCAATCACTCCATGCTTTCCGGTAAGCATATAGGAGTTCGGCGCGTGGCGCGACAATCGGCCGATGCCTAATAGCAGCCCGTCAAATTTCCAACTGAGACACTATCCGCGCCTTCCGGTGAGACGAGAACCCGCCCCTTCAGCTCGCCGCTTTCATCCAATGCTGCATCGTCGTCACCGAGCGGGCAAGCTGCGGCGCCGGGTGGATTTTTTCGCCGAAGGTGGCCGCGGCGCGCCAGCCCCAGCGCGGATCGGCGAGGAAGGCGCGCGCCAGCGCCACCATGTCGGCGCGCCCGTCGGCGACGATCGCCTCGGCCTGTTTCGGATCGTCGATCAGGCCGACGGCCCGCGTCGGGATGCCGACGGCCTTGCGCACCGCTTCGGCCAGATGAACCTGGTAGCCGGGCCCGGAGGGCAGCTTCTGCAACGGTGAATTGCCGCCGCTCGAGCAGCAGAGATAGGCGACGCCGGCTTCCTTCAGCGCTTTTGCCACTTCGATCGCATCCTCGACCTCGAAGCCGCCATCGACCCATTCCTTGATCGACAGACGCGCGCCCAGCATCAGCCTGGGCACCGCCTTCTTCACCGCCTTGGCGATCTCGACGGCGAAACGCATGCGGTTTTCCAGCGAGCCGCCCCACCGGTCGGTGCGCCGGTTGGAGAGCGGCGACAGGAACTGGAAGATCAGATAGCCATGCGCGGCATGCAGCTCGATGAAGTCGAAGCCGGCGCGCTCGGCCCGCCGTGCCGCTTCTGCGAAGCGTTCGATGATTTGCAGGATCTCGTCGTCCTCCAGCGCCCGCGGCACCTGCCAGCCGGTGTCGTAGGCGATGGCCGACGCCGACACGATCGGCCACGGATCTTGATCGGCATGCAGCGGGCCGCCGCCCTCCCAAGGTTTGCGGTTCGAGGCCTTGCGGCCGGCATGGGCAAGCTGCGTGCCGAATTTCGTGCCCGGTGCGGCGACACGCTTGGCTGCATCCAGCGTGCGTCGCGCGGCCGCCTCGTTGTCCTCGGAATAGAGGCCGAGACAGCCATGCGAGATGCGGCCGCGCCGTTCGACATCGGTCATCTCGACGGTGACCATGCCGGCGCCGGACATCGCCAGGTTCATCCAGTGATAGAGGTGCCAATCGCTGGCCGAGCCGTCCTCGGCCGAATACTGGCACATCGGCGCGACCGCGATGCGGTTGGGGAAGGTGAGGCCTTCGAGGGTGATCGGTTGGAAAAGAGATGAGGTCATAAAAAACTCCGGAAAGGGTTGCCGCTATTTATGCAGCCGATTGTGCCAGCGCCAGACACGAGACGGTGAACCGGCGCTCTGGACCAATTGGTGACCCGATTGCGCGAACCGCCGTTCGCGGCTACGCCTTGCCGCGGCAGCAGGGAGTCCACCATGGAAGATCGCATTCGCATCCGCTCTGAGGAAGTCCTTTCCGACGAGTGGGCGGTTTTGAAAAAGACCGTCTTCGACTACCGCCGGCGCGACGGCAAATGGGAAACGCACACCCGCCAGACCTACGATCGCGGCGACGGCGCGGTGATCCTGCCTTTCGATCCGGAGCGTTCGACGGTGCTTCTGGTGCGGCAGTTCCGCTACCCGGCCTACGTCACCGGCCACAAGGAGCCGCTGATCGAGGCCTGCGCCGGCCTGCTCGACGAAGACGATCCCGAAACCTGCATCCGCAAGGAGGCCGAGGAGGAACTCGGCTACCGTCTGAAGGACGTGCAGCGGCTGTTTTCGCCCTATATGAGCCCCGGCAGCGTGACTGAGCGGCTCTGGTTCTTCGTCGCCCGCTACTCGCCCGCCGACCGCATTTCCGACGGCGGCGGCGCTCATGACGAAGGCGAAGACATCGAAGTTTTGGAAATGCCGCTCGACGAGGCACTGGCCGGCATCCACGACGGTCGGATTATCGACGCCAAGACCATCATTTTGATCCAGCATTTGAAGCTGAACCCGATCGGGGGGTGAGAGTGGTGGACTGGGGCTGCGTCGCGTTGATGATCGTACGCTGAACCGGTACCCTCTTAACCGGTCTCGTCATTGCAGTCGGTCCCGCGTCGCGCCTGCGGCGTCATAAAGGTGTTGAGTCTCCTCTGACAGTTGCTCTGTCGGCACTTTGGTTCGTTTTTCCATCGGCAACGTCTACTGGTAAGCCGCTCTAATTCGTGGAATTTTTTGCTGCAACTGCCGAGCGCCGTGGCGAATGAAACAAGCCTACCCGACCTGTCGAAGGATCGCCGGTCAGGGTCTCCACTTTACCCAATGCTTCGATATTGCTTGGCAGGTCTACGTTCTCGATGACCATAAACTGGCATGTGTCACCGTTCTTTGAGAGGTGCTCAAAAAAGAAGTCCTTCAGTGACGTGTTGCTCAAAGCTTGTTCGTCTGCCGATAGTGGCCCCGCCTTAGAGGCAATCGGATCGCGATAGGTAAGCAAGGGCGTATCAAGCACCACAAATCCGGGGTGTGGAAGCTGTCTATCGCGACAGAATAGGAGCAAAGCCACCTTGAAGGCGGCGTGTGTGATGGCGCGAACGCCTTTTCCGTTGTCTCGGCGGTGCTTGCCATCAATGATGAGGTCGAAAGTGGTTTCGTCAAACGAGACATCCCGTTTTCCGGGGAACTGCCACTCTTCAAGCACCGAACCCACAGTCTGGGCGAATTCGTAGGCGACGTTGGTTGACAGGCTCAAATTCGGCTTGTCGCTCTTCGAAGCCGGCTTGAGTCCGGCGAGTTCATTCCGGCGCTTTTGAAGCGATTGCCGCTGCTCGATCAATGCGAGACCTTCGCGAACCTTGTCTCGAACCGGCAGCGTCTCATCTAGCTGCCTCCGTGCCGTATTCGCTGTGGGCGCGAGTTCTGCAAGACCCAGTTCGACGAAAGCAAGATTGCTATAAGCTGCGGCTAGCTCTTTCTCGCCCTCCAGCGCCTCGGCATTCAAATCCGCAAGCGCAGTTTCCAACTCAACACTCTGCCGCCTGATTTTGGCGATTTCAGCTGCTGCTGCCCCCCGTGCCTTTTCTATTTCATCGAGGCTGTGTGCATGCTTCTGATTTTCCGATGTCGCTCCGCAAAGCGGACAGTCATGGTCTCCGCCCAAACTGAGTAGGAAACCGGCTTCGTCAATGGCTTCGAGCCGTCGAATGTCGGATTGGTAGACATCTTGAAGCTGCTCGAATCTTCCGAAATTGATGTGTATTTCCGCTCGCCTAGTCTCAAGTCGCGAAATTGAATCGGCGTGTACCCGTTTGGCTGTGAGCCGGGCTCGGATGGATTCTTGTGCTCGGTCGAACTCACGCCGTGCATTTTGATAGGTTTCCTCCAATAGGGCGTACTGAGCAGCGAGCTGTTCTGAGTGAGGAAAATCCGCCGTCAGTTTGTCGTCAATGCCCACGATCATGTCGTCCAAGACTTCTAGCTTCCCGGCGGTAGACGACTTGAATGTTTTCTTGTCGACGACCGGAACAATCGCGCTGTCATCCGCCCCAGTGATGAGCAGCTTGAATACGCTGCGCTCGGCGGTCACAGACAGATGCTGCCCGGACAAGGCAGGCGAAACTTCACTTTGGATCGCCGTTTCGTCGACAATACAAAAACGCACAATGTCACGGAAGCTAAGCGACCGCTTCTTACCGTTCGCATCGACTGCAATCTGGCAACTGGCCAGACCTATCTCCTCAAGCAGAAGCTGAGAGATGTTGTCAGTGTTAGTCTGATCGTGCCGTCCAGAGAGTTGACGAATGTCTGTGCCGTCCGTCGGAGAGTCGGAAACGAAGCCTGGATGGTACTCAAGCGATCCACCAGCTAGAGCACGCATGAAGGTGGTCGACCCGGACTGAGGAAGGTCAAGTCCTAGCCAGGCGCGGTTGTAAGGCATGCGTTCTGCAATGTTGGGCAATTCGCGCGATGCGCCCAACATGAAATCGAGCGCCTTCACCGAAAAGGATTTGCCCGTGTTGGAAGCTCCGTAAAGCACACTGAGGCCCGGCGAAAACTCAAGGTCAGCCTGATCGGCGTCTGGTCCCGTGAAGGTCAAATGGTTGAGCGTGAGCCAAGGTCGTTTGCTACTCATGAGCCGCCTCCAGGCGCGTCGCTTTCGCCCTGAAATTCAACCGACCAACGACCGATGCGGTTCGCGATCAGTTCCGCGAGTTCGCTGTCGGCTCGTTGGTTAACATAGTCGGCAAGCCATCCCGCTCGCTCCTTAAGAGCGCGGCCATAGGCAGTTCGGAGCGAGTCGACAAACGCAGATGCTTCTTCGCGAGCAACATAAAGAATGCCGTCGGCGCGGTTCTGGGCGTCAACCAGATGAAGCTGGCGCATCAGGGTAAGGCCGTTTTCGACCAGCCGCCGCCGTACCAAAAGCTCGCCGATTCGTTGAGGAATATCGGGATGGAGGCTTTCGGGTCCCCCTATGTCGGCCGTGTGTACAACAAGATGATCGAGCCAAATCAGGTGTGACAAATCGAAGGCGCGCGGAAACACAGCGTCGAGCATCACGACGGCGCGCATGCCGGTCTCAAGCGAACCGTTGAAGAGCGGAACGCGGCTAGGTTCTGGGCCGGTTAACTCTTGCGCCATTTGATCAGGCCTTCATTTGCGAAGTGGTGGCAGATTCCCTGCTTGACGGGGACACGCGCGTAACGCGCGAGAGCGCCAGAGGCTTGAACGTTTGCGGCCTGGGTCATGACCGCGTCGACGCGCCGCAGCGAATCCGGGTAGTCAGCGCTATGGGTCTCGGCAACGCCATGATGGAGGTCGCGACGCAGGACGTCGATCTCTTCCTGCATCGTGTTGTCTCTATAAAACCGGGCGAACGAGTCTGCATCAAAGAAACGCTCACGTTGCATTTTGAGATGCGGTCCATGAGCGGAATGCGCTCGGGCGGTATCTTTGTCGAGGACACACCCGTCACGCTCACCATAAGCGTCAATCAATTGCTGAACATATGGCAGTTCGTGCAACTCGATTTCGTCTGGGGCGACGCCGATGGGGGCGGGGCCGGGATCAACACCGAACCAGGATTGAAGCACAGGCTTTGCCGCTGCGTCGCCTAGGATCTCATCGACCATCAGCAGATGAATGCCTGAAAAGTCCCACGCTTCGATAAACGCGCGAAGCTCGGGCGTGAGGGCGATGTTCTGCCCCTCCACAATCTTTTTGACGCAGAACTGATCCCAGTTGTCGATGAGGGTTGATTTGAACTCGGATGGCTTGGAGATGAGGCGCCTGAGATTGCGGTTCACACCGCGAGGAGCAACGAAGAAGTATGCCGTCGGCGCTGTAAACTCGCCGCTGTGGCTGTAGTAGAGCAGCTTGCCGAGTTCAGCGATACCAATGTCGGTTGCCAACGACCGGCCGTACTGCTTGCATTGGTAATTATGCCATGCCCCTTCGTGCTGCCGGAAACTCAAATAACCAACTACGTCTCGTCCCATGTCGCCAGGGCCTGTGAAGCGTTGTACTTTCACGTACTCTGTCTTGTATGCGGCCCATTCGCGCACAAAAGTTTCCAGTTGCTCATCGGTGAGCGCTAGGATTTGGCGATCAAGGGGCACTTTTACCATGTACAGGAATCAATGAGAGGAAAGGAAAGATATGTCTTAGCGTACGGAGCATATGCGAAGATTTCTACTATAACTTTCAAGGTACACAGGATTACGTGAGTTCCACGACCAATTTGGGAGCGCCTTTCGCCCGACCATTTCGGCAGGACGGTCGACCTAGCTGCGGCTCGTGTCCGTGTGTTCCGCCATGCTGTGTTTTGAGACCCTTTGCGGGTGCCGCACAGGACGCGGTTGGTGCGGACGACGGGAATCGAACCCGTACGATCAGAGATCGAGGGATTTTAAGTCCCTTGCGTCTACCAATTCCGCCACGTCCGCAGGCCAGCCCTTTTCAGCCGCCAGCCAAAGGCCGTCAAGCCGTCTTCTGCCGTCGACAAATCTGGCACTGGAAGCTGGCGAGGCCGATCACCTACAGTGATACAAACAAAATCGTTTCACCTGGAAATGTTTTTAGCGGCAGCTTCCGCGGCTACCGCGAATGCGCGTCCCCCGTTCGCAGGATGCGTTCGGGCGCTCTGCCCTGATAGGCTCGAAGTGGCAAGTGGATCGGCGCTCCGATGCTCGACGCCGTCCTCTACAAACACTGGGAGATTGTCATGCTCAAGCTTGCCTCTGCCCTGGCACTGCTGCTTGTTGGGACGGCGCCTCTGTTTGCCGATGAGATGCCGATGAACGCCAAAGACATCAAATGGGGTCCTGCTCCTGCTGTCATTCCCGCTGGTGCGGAAATGGCTGTTGTCGCTGGAGATCCCTCAAAGGACGGCGCCTATGTGCTGCGGTTGAAGACACCCGCCGGCTACAAAATTGCCGCACATAATCATCCCACCACGGAATACGTAACGGTGCTTTCCGGCAACTTCCATGTTGGAATGGGCGATAAGTTCGACGAGTCGAAAGGCGTCGAACTGACTGCTGGCGGCTTCGGCGTCGCGCCGGCCGGAATGAATCACTTCGCCTGGACAACAAGCGACACGATCATCCAGGTTCATGGCGAGGGGCCATTCAAGATCACCTACGTCAACCCGGCGGACGATCCAAGCAAAAAATGACAGTTCGGGATCGAATTGAGTGAACCGGCCGAAGGCTCGAACGATGGAGTGCGTCAAACTCCGCGACCGTCGATTCAGAAGGATCCTCTAACGAGACGAAAGCTGATTGGCCGCAACGGAATCGTATTCCGCCTGGGCCATTTGCCATGAATGGCGCAATAACAAAAAAACCCGCCTCGGGAGGCGGGTCGTTGGAGCCAATTGGCACCATACCCAAATTAGTAGCATAGCTGCCGGCACAAAGCAAGAACAAAGTTGCTGCGGCCGGCACAAAATGCCCTTGGCGATTGGCGAAGGCCATGGCGCATCGATCTCCCTCCTTGAGGGGGAGATGGCCGGTAGGGGGGTCGTCGCGCGTCGAGCGCCAGCCTGTTTTGTTCGCGGTAAAGGTTCGCGTCAGGACGTCCCGACCCCCTCTGTCGCCTTCGGCGACATCTCCCCCTCGAGGGGGGGAGATCTGCAACTTCGCCGTCCGCGCTTACTTCCTCGCTGGTCAAAATCATCGCGGCTTGGCACAGTCGGGCAAAGAGGAGCCTGTTGATGCCGAAGACCGCCAATGCGACGAAACCAAAACCCTGGGCCGAGATGGCGACGCACCTGGTCGATGTCGCCATGGGCCGCAAACCCGCCGATCTCGTCATCCGCAACGGGCGCTGGGTCAACGTCCATTCGGGCGAGATCATCGCCGGCACCGACATCGCCATTGCCGGCGGCCGCTTTGCCTATTGCGGCCCGAACGCCGGCCATGCCATCGGCCAGGGCACCAAGGTGGTCGATGCCGGCGGCCGCTATCTGGTGCCGGGGCTTTGCGACGCGCATATGCATGTCGAGAGCGGCATGGTGACGGTGACGGAATTCTGCCGCGCGGTGATCCCGCATGGCACAACTTCGATGTTCATCGATCCGCATGAGATCGCCAACGTGCTCGGCCTGCCGGGCGTGCGGCTGATGCATGACGAGGCCGTCGCCATGCCGGTCAACGTGCTCGTGCAGATGCCGTCCTGCGTGCCTTCGGCACCGGGGCTGGAGCATGCCGGCGCCGAGCTGACCGTCGCCGACGTTGCCGAGGCGATGACCTGGGAGAACATCATCGGGCTCGGCGAGGTGATGAATTTTCCCGGCGTCGCCGCCAATGATCCGGTGATGTCGGGCGAGATCGCGGCGACGGTGAGGGCCGGCAAGACGGTCGGCGGGCATTATGCCTCGCGCGATCTCGGCCTGCCGTTCCACGGCTATGTCGCCGGCGGCCCCGAGGATGACCACGAAGGCACGCGCGCCGAGGACGCCATCGCCCGCGTCCGCCAGGGCATGAAGGCAATGCTGCGGCTGGGCTCGGCCTGGTATGACGTCGCCTTGCAGATCAAGGCGGTGACCGAGAGCGGGCTCGACCCGCGCAACTTCATCCTGTGCACCGACGACAGCCATTCCGGCACGCTGGTGCACGAAGGCCATATGGACCGGGTCGTCCGCCACGCTATCAGCCAGGGCTTGAAGCCGGTGACGGCGATCCAGATGGCGACGCTCAACACCGCCCAGCATTTCCGGCTGGAGCGCGAGATCGGCTCGATCGCGCCGGGACGGCTCGCCGATCTGCTGATCGTCTCCGACCTCGCCGAAATGACCATCGACGAGGTCTATGGCCGCGGCGTCAGGCTGGCCAAGGGCGGCAAGCTCGAAATCGACATTCCGGCCTACGACTATCCGAAGACGGCGAAGAACACCGTCAAGCTCGGCAGGAAGCTCAAGCCCGGCGATTTCGACATCGCCGCACCCCTGGGCGCCAACGAGGTGCGGGTGCGGGTCATCGGCGTCATCGAAAACCAGGCGCCGACGCGGGCGCTGGAGGCCGATCTTGCCGTCGAGGACGGGCTGGTCGCCATGGACCGCCGCAACGACGTCTGCCAGATCGCGCTGGTCGAGCGCCACAAGGGCACGGGCGGCGTCACCAACGCCTTCGTCTCCGGCTTCGGCTATATCGGCGACTGCGCCATGGCATCGAGCGTGGCGCATGATGCCCACCACATTATCGTCGTCGGCACCAACAAGCAGGACATGGCATTGGCGGTGAACCGGCTGGGCGAGGTCGGCGGCGGCGTCGTGCTGTTCTCCAAGGGCAAGGAGCTGGCGCTGGTCGAAATGCCGATCGCCGGGCTGATGTCCAACGAGCGGGCGGAAATCGTCGCCGCCAAGGCGGACCAACTCAGCGACGCCATGCGCCAGATGGGCTGCTCGCTCAACAACGCCTACATGCAGCACTCGCTGCTGGCGCTGGTCGTCATCCCCGAGCTCAGAATTTCCGACGTCGGCCTTATCGACGTGACGACTTTTCAGAAGGTCGATCTGTTCGTTTAGGGTGGCAGCGGTGTGGAAACCTTTTTGATGCCGGCGAGAGAGCGCCCCCCTCTGTCCTGCCGGACATCTCCCCCCTCAAGGGGGGAGATTGGCAGTTTCGTCGACAGTGCGTTGTTCGTCAGAGTTGGAGATTGGCGAAAGCCGAAAGTGGCGGCCAATCTCCCCACTAGAGGGGGAGATGTCCGGCAGGACAGAGGGGGGCGCGAAGGATCGCTACCGGGCGTTTTTATTGACTCGCGGCCAACCACCAACGTTGCCGTTTGGCAGCAGAGGTCGGCTCACCCGCCGGTGGCGATGGTCAGCACTTTGAACGGCGTGGTGATGACGATTTCGGCGACCGAACCGACGGCCTTGCCGAGGCCCTGGCCGAGATTGTCGAGCTGGGCCGGCGCGGTCTCTTCGGAGGCAAGGCCCGCCGGGGCGCGCAGGCGGTCGCCGAGCAGCTGCACCAGGAACGGGTTGTCGGCGAATTTGGCGTGATTCAGCCGGTCGCCGCCCTTGGTCTTGGTCAGGTCGACCACCGAGACGCCATAGCTGGCGAGGTCGGCCGCGTCGCCATAGTCGCCGACGCGTGGCTTGTCGCCGGAGATCAGGGTCGACAGCCTGAGCGCCCGGTCGTCGCCCGAAAGCAGCACGGCGAACGGCTTGTCGGGCTTGCCGTAGCGGATCATCTGCTTCTTGAACACGTCGACGTCGATATCGGGTGAGGCCAGGATGACGTAGCCGAGCTTGCCGCCGAGGTCGCGGTCGCCGGTGATGGCAAGCTGGCGCAACGCTTCCATGGTCACCCAGGTCCCCATCGAATGGGCAATGATGTCGATGCTCTTGGCGCGGCTCTTGGCGAGCATGCGCAGCGTCGCTTCGAGATCGTCGCGCGCCGCATTGGCGCTTTCCTTGTCGTAGATGTAGCCGGTCGTCTTGCCGCTCGACGCCCACGAAAACAGCACCGGCGTGCCCGGATATTTCGTGTCGTGCGCGATCTGCGTCAGCCGGTAGATACCGTCGTCGAAGCCATTGTTGAAGCCGTGCACGAAAACCAGCGCGCGGTCGCCGCGCATAGCGATGTCGGCGCCGACCGCCTTGGCGAATTGCGGGGCGCCTTCGTAGAAGGTGACGCCGGTCGCCGTGAAATCCTTCGCCGGATTGCTGTTGGCCGAGCCCTTGACCCGCTCGATGGCGCCGAGCTGGTGGATTTTGGGCACCGTCACCTCGACGCTGGCAAAGCTGGTGGTCGGCGAACGGTCGCCGTCGAACACCTGCCGGGGCTCTTTCATTGCCTTTTGCCGGGTTGTGGCGACGAAGATCTTGTGCGTCGCCGCAATGTCCGAAGCAGGCACGATGATCGTCGTCTTGTTGAGCAGATCGTGCGTGTTCTGGCCGGCGCAGCCGGTAACCGCGAGCGCGAACGCAACGACGAGAAAGATCTTCGAAGGCACGATCACGCGGGCTCCCGCAAAGGCGACGTCGAGCCGGAGACGTCTTGGCCTATTCGATAGAGGCAGAGGCCGGCACGGTCCAGTTCAAACTGTTCCGATTGTGCGGCAATGGTCAACGGTCGCTGCCGCGCAATGCAGCTATTGTCCGACCGAGGCGATGCGGTCTGTCACTTCGCGGTCGCTGGCAAACCCGTCATCCTCGCGCAGCTTCTGGCCGATCAACTGCACCAATTCCGGATTATCGGCGAATTTGGTGTGGTTGAAGCGGTCGGTTCCCTTGACGCTGGAGAGATCGACGACCGACACGCCATAGCTGGCGAGGTCGGCGGCGTTCTTGTAGTCGCCGACGCGCGGCCGCGCGCCGGCTATCAGGCCGGAGAGCCGCAGCGCCCGGTCGTCGTCGGAGAGCAGCAGGATGAACGGCTTGTCCGGCTTGCCGTAGCGGCGCATCTGGCTCTTGAACACGTCGACGTCGATGTCGGGCGAGGCCAGCACGACGTCGCCGAGCTTGCCGCCGAGGTCGCGGTCGCCGGTAATGGCGAGCTGGCGCAGCGCCTCCATGGTGACCCAGGTTCCCAGCGAATGGGCAACGATGTCGATGCGCCGCGCGCCGGTCTGCGCCAGCATTCTCAGCGTCACTTCCAGCTGGTCGCGGGCAACGCTGGCGCTTTCCTTGTCGTAGACATAGTCGGTGGTCTTGGCGCCCGACGCCCAGGAAAACAGCACCGGCGTGCCCGGATAGCCGGAATCATGGGTGATCTGGGTGACGCGGTAGACCGCGTCGTCGAAGCCGGTGTTGTAGCCGTGGACGAAGACCATGACACGGCCGCCGCGCGCCGCGATGTCGGCGCTGAGCGCGCTGGAGAATTTCGGCTGGGTGTCGTATCCGACGACCTCGGAAGCCATGAAGTATTTGGCCGGATCGTCCGACTTGCCGCGCGAGCGCCGCTCGATCTGGCCTGTCTTGTGGATACCGGGGACGGTGACGTTGACGCGGGCATAGTTCAGCGTCGCCGAGCGCTCGCCGTCGAAGACCTTATCGGGATCGTCGGAGCGCTTGCGCGTGGTTGCGATGAAGATCGAGTGGTTGCCGGCGATTTCCGTCACCGGCACCGCCATCATGGCGCTGCCGAGCAGTTCCTCGGTTTGGCGCCCGCCGCAGCCGGCGAGCAGCGCGGCAATGAGAATGATACAAATCGTCTTCAAGGGCACTTAAGCAATTCCACTCCGGCCTGACCAAAGGCCCATCCACCTCCGCCGCACCTCCCGGACAGGCCAAGTGCGGCGGAAGTAAGTCGCAGGCGCCGAAATGCGCTCAGCGCCTCGCGACTGCCATCGCACTGTTGCGCGAAAGCCAGAACGGCGGCAGGAACGCCGGAATGTTGGAAAACGGCAGCACTTCCGGCTTCAGCCTTATGCCGAGCACGTCGGTCATGAAGGCGCGGCGCGCCTCGATGCGGCGCCAGGCTTCGGGATAGCGCGCGGCGATCTCTTCGCGCAGCGCCTCGTCGGCCAGCGCGATGCCGTCCTCGATGTTTGTGGTGAAATAATCGGTGCCGGTCGCCGGGATGATGTCGACCTGCAAGGCCATGCCCGACTTCAATCTGATGTCGGAGCCGGAAAATACCGGCGAATGCATCCATTCGTCGATATGGATGAGATGGCCGGGGTTGAGCGCTACGCCGAAGAACCGATCGCCGATGCGGTCGTGCACCGCTTGCCACAACGCGCCGCCGGGAACGCCGATGCCGACCGTCTCGTACCAGTCGACGACGGCGCAGAAATAGGGCGCGACCAGCTTCTCGACATAGTCCTGGATGCCCCTCGGAAGCTCGGCCGCGTCCTCGACCAGAAAACCGGCGCGGGCATTGAGCGAGCCCTGGATGCCATAGGCCATGGTGATCGGGTCGCCGCGCTTGATGATGTCGAGGCGCGGGCTCGGCAGGCCATAGGCCGCACGCTTGCCGGCCGACAGCATCGGGTGACAGCATTGCGGCAGGCCGTTGATGCCCATCAGCTGCGCCGCCTGCAATTCGGTCATGCCGGGTTCGATGCCTTGCAGGACATTGCGCAGGCCTTGCGAGGAATAGGTCGCGGCGAATTCGAACGCGGCCAGTTGGTCGGCCTCATTGATGGCGCGCAGGCCGTCGGCGGGGTTCATCAAAAGGTTCGCCGCGTTGACGACCGTGCCCCTATCGCCGGCAATGGTACGCAGCGTGTCGGCGATGAAGGACGGCAGGTCGAGCGTCGTTTCGCCAAAGCCGGAATCGCCGGGGCCGAGCGGTTTCCAGCCGATGGCGCCGATGCGCTGGCCGGCCTTCAGGCCGCAATCGGCAAGGATGTCGGAAAGCGACTGCGAGCGGTCGCGCGGCTGCGCCGGCAGCGAGAACGTCTGGTAGAGCACGCGCTCGTAAGGCCCGTCGCAGATCTCGGCATAGCCCCAGCCCTCGTTGCCGACCAGCAGTTTCGGCGGCTTGCCGGGAACGATGATGAGCAGCGTCTCCTCGAAGCGCGGATCGTAGCCGCAGAGGTAGGCGACATTGGCCGCATGTTCGCGGTCGCCATAGACGACGAAGGCATCGAACCCGCCAAGTGCGACCAGCGCCGCGATACGGGCCTCATAGGTGGCGCGGGGCACTAGCGGCATCACCGTCGGCTCGCCGAACTCCGGCAGCGACACGGTTTTCCGGGCTACCGATGCGACAGGCATGAGCAAACGCCCCCAAATGCTTACGTTGATTCCGGAAATGCCCCTTCGGGGCGGCCGGACAATGGCTTCACGAGGCCAGATATGCAATAGCGGGACCGAACTCGCGTAGCCTGTGGGGTGCTCTTGCCATGACCAGTTTCTCCTCTCGCGTCGCTGCCGCCGCTGCGGCGATCCGCGAGATTTTTCCGGAGACGCCGCTGCAGGAAAACGACTATCTGTCGAAGAAGACCGGCGCGCGGGTGCTGCTGAAGCGCGAGGACCTGACGCCGGTGCGCTCCTACAAGATCCGCGGCGCCTTTAACTTCTTCCGCAAGGCGCTCGCTGCCGGTAACAATGCCGAGCTGTTCGTCTGCGCTTCGGCCGGCAATCATGCGCAGGGCTTTGCCTTCGTCTGCCGCCATTTCGGCAAGAAGGGCGTCGTCTTCATGCCGGTGACCACGCCGCAGCAGAAGATCGACAAGACGCGGCTGTTCGGCGGCGCGTTCGTCGAGATCAGGCTGGTCGGCGATTTCTTCGACGACTGCTATCGCGCCGCACTCGAATTCACCGAAACTGCCGGCGCCCACATGGTGCCGCCTTTCGACCACAAGGACATTATCGAAGGGCAGGCGACCGTCGCCTACGAGATATCAGGCCAGATGCCCGGCGCGCGCATGCCCGACATTGTCATGCTGCCGGTCGGCGGCGGCGGCCTGGCCGCCGGCGTCACCCATTATTTCGCCGACCAGCAGCGTGAAACACGCTTCGTCTTTTGCGAGCCGCTCGGCGCGCCGAGCCTGAGCGAGAGCCTCGCCACCGGAAAGCGGGTCAAGCTCGCCAAGGTCGACAATTTCGTCGACGGCGCAGCAGTGGCCGAGATCGGCCGCGAGCCGCTGCGCCACCTCAGGGAGTTTGCCGCCGACACCGTGCGGCTGATCCCGGAAAACCGGCTCTGCGCGACCATGATCGAAATGCTCAATGTCGAAGGCGTCGTGCTCGAGCCGGCCGGCGCGCTGGCGATCGATGCGCTCAAAGATTTTTCCAGGAAGGAAATCAGGGGCAAGACCATCGTTGCCGTGGTGTCGGGCGGCAATTTCGATTTCGAGCGGCTGCCGGATGTGAAGGAACGGGCGCTGCGCTTCGAGGGCTTGAAGAAATACTTCATCATCCGCTTTCCGCAACGGCCCGGCGCGCTGCGCGATTTCCTCGAATTGCTGGGTCCCGACGACGACATCGCCCGCTTCGAATATCTGAAGAAATCAGCGCGCAATTTCGGTTCGGTGCTGATCGGCATCGAAACCAAGGACCGCCGCAATTTCGACCTGCTCAAGGCGAATTTCGACGCCGAGAGCGTCCATTACCAGGACATCACCGACAACGAGACGCTCGCCGGGTTCATCATATGAGCAGCAACGATCTTCCGAACGCTCCGGCGAACGTTTTTATCGCGCTGTTTTCCGGCATCAATGTCGGCGGCAACCGCATCGTCAAGATGGCGGAACTCAGGTCATTTTTTGAGCAGCTCGGCTTCTCCGATGTCGCCACCTATGTGCAGAGCGGCAACGCCGTGTTCCGGTCGCCAGATGGCGATGCGGCGACGCTGACCAAGCGGTTGGAAGCGGAATTCGAGAAGAAATGGGGGTTCCATTCACGCATCATGGTGCGCGATCTCGGCTGGCTCGAGCGGCTGGCGGCGGACAATCCCTATCCGGAAGTGGCCGGCGAGCCGACGAAGCTGCATGCCTATGCGCTGGAGCGCCGGCCGACCGCCGAGGAGGTCGCCCGGCTGGCGGAAAAATGCACCGGGCCAGAACGCTTCGAGATCAAGGGCGACGTGCTCTACCTGCATGCGCCTGACGGGCTCGGCAAATCGGTGTTTGCCAATCTCATTCCGCGCGTTCTGAAGGTGCCGGGCACGGCGCGTAATTGGCGCACCGTGCTGATGCTGCTGGACATGGCCAAGGCCGGCGGTTGACAGGTCGTCTACGCGGCCGGAGCGCGTTTCCAGTCGAATGCCAGCGCTTCACGGAAGGCGAAGCGCTTGATGTGCTCGGCGACGACCGTTTCCAGGCGCTCGAGCGAGCCGGCTTCATCGGTCGTCACCGCAATGTGCAGCGCAGCCGGGTCGGCATCGAGAACCGTGCGGCCGAGCGTCAGATCGATGGTGCCGTGGTTCGGGTCGAATTCGACGGGAAACTTGTGCGCCCAATGTTTGCACAGCTGCTGCAGATAGCGGCTGGCGTGTTCGGTGGCGACGTCGACATGGCTGGTCGGCATAAATGAATTCTCCTGGGGCACGCCCCTGTTGGCGTGATTGGGCGCCAGCCTGGGAGGCGGGCGCGACAATCGGATAGATAGGTGCCGCCTCGCGGATCGGCAAAGGCTGCCGGACGCATCCGTCCCCAGGCGGGGCCAAAACTCGCGACACATCGGCGCCAGACGCGGACCGCGCGAACGAACGTGCTCGCGATCATTAACTCGGGTCGATTGACCGCCGATCTTCTCCCGCGTCAGCCCCGGTATCGCAGGGTCTCCACAACGATGCTGAACGCAGGCGTCGGCTGGCGTCGGCTCGGGTAATAGAGGTGATATCCCGAATAGGGCGGGGTCCAGTCCGAGAGCATTTGGACGAGTTGGCCGCTGTCGAGGTAGGGCTGAACCTGGCCCTGCGGCAAGTAAGTCACGCCGAAACCATCCAGAGCGGCTTGCAACATCGGATTCCCGCTGTTGAACGTCAGTTGTCCGTCGACGCGCACCCGCAGCTCCCGGCCGTTCTTCTCAAATTCCCAGGCATAAAGTCCGCCATAGGTCGGCAGGCGAAGATTGATGCAGTCGTGGCTCGTCAGATCCTGAGGCGTTCGCGGCATTGGGCGTTCGGCGAAGTAGGACGGCGCCGCGACCGCTGCCATGCGCAAAATCGGCCCGATGGGTACGGCGATCATGTCCTTGGCCACCATCCCGCCGAGCCGCACGCCGGCGTCGTATTGCTCCGCGACGATATCGGTCAGGCCGTAGTCGATGACGATCTCCAATTTTATGTCGGGATAGCGCGGAAGCAGCTTGTGAAGCGCGGGCCAGAGCACGGCCCCAACGGCATATTCATCCGTCGTAATACGGATGTTGCCGGCCGGCTTCTCCCGCAATTCGCTGAGCGCCGCGAGTTCGAAGTCGATCTCCGCGAACCGCGGAGCCAAGGTCCGAAGGAGGCGTTCACCCGCCTCTGTCGTCGTCACGCTGCGGGTCGTCCGCGTGAGCAGCCGAACTCCCAGCCGCTCTTCGAGCGTACGCATCCCGTGGCTCAGGGCGGATGGAGAGATGGCGAGCTTGGCGGCGGCCCGAGTGAAACTTCGCTCGCTCGCGACCATGACGAAGGCGGCAAGATCGTTGAGGTTCGCTCGAGCCATTGCTGAATCTCACTCACAAGTACATGCACAAACTAGCACCTAATCGCATGATTGGGCGACCCTTATATTGCTTGCGAGCAGAACAGCCTGCCACACAACTGGCACGGCGCGACGCCCACGACGGCGATGACCCATCTTCCCGTCACCGAAGCCCTCGACGGCAAGGCGGTCGAGTGGACGGAGAAAGTGACGGATGAGGAATATCTCGCCGGCCCACCAAGGAGAGTCTCCGATGAGCGAAAAGCCCAAAGCCTTCTGCAGTCCGTTTGGGGACATCGCTTCCGCGCTCGCGGGCTACACCGATGACGTTCTGTTCGGCGATGTCTGGAAGCGGCCCGGCCTGTCGCCGCGCGACCGCAGCCTGATCTCAGTGGCGACGCTGATCGCCCTCTACCGGACAAACGAGCTGCCGTTCCACCTGAAATTTGCGTTCCAGAACGGCGTCACGCGCGACGAACTGGTCGAGACGATCACCCATCTCGCCTTCTACGCCGGCTGGCCCACCGCCAGCACGGCGGTCGGAATCGCGCGCAAGGTCTTCGAAGAAACCGACGCGGGAGAATGAGAATGCTGAACCGCACGCTCGGTGACAGCGGCCTTGTGGTCTCGGCCATCGGGCTGGGCTGCATGGGCCTGAATTATCACCGTGGCCCGGCTCCAGACCGTCAGGAGACGATCGCGCTCGTCCGGGCGGCGGTCGAGCGCGGTGTCACCTTCTTCGACACCGCCGAGGTATATGGTCCGTTCACCAATGAGGAACTCGTGGGGGAGGCGCTGGAGCCGTTCCGCAAGGACGTCGTCATCGCCACCAAGTTCGGCCACGACTTCAGTCGCTGCAGATCCAGCGGGCTCGATAGCCGCCCCGAACGCATCCGGCAAGCGGCCGAAGGGTCGCTGAAGCGGCTGCGGGTCGATGCGATCGACCTGTTCTATCAGCACCGGGTCGATCCCGACGTCCCGATCGAGGACGTCGCCGGCGCGATGAAGGACCTGATCGCGCAAGGCAAGGTCAAGCAGTTCGGTCTCAGCGAGGCAGGCGCCTCGACCATCCGCCGCGCCCATGCGGTTCAGCCGGTCGCGGCGATCCAGAGCGAATATTCCCTGTGGTGGCGTGAGCCCGAGGCGGAGGTGTTGCCCGCTTGCGAGGAACTGGGGATCGGCTTCGTCCCTTACAGCCCGCTGGGCAGGGGCTTCCTCACCGGCAAGATCGACGAAACCACCAGCTTCGGCGGTAACGACAACCGCGCCAGCTTGCCGCGCTTTACGCCCGAGGCCCGCAAGGCGAACCGCCCCGTGGTCGACCTGCTGGAAAGAATCGGCGCGCAGAAACGCGCGACGCCCGCACAGATCGCGCTCGCCTGGCTGCTGGCGCAAAAGCCCTGGATCGTCCCAATCCCAGGCACCACCAAGCTCAACCGGCTCGAGGAGAACATCGCCGCGGCAGGGATCGAGCTCTCGCCCGACGATCTACGGCACATCGAGGACGCTGCCGCGCAAATCACCGTGCAAGGCGACCGAGGCGGAGCTCACGCGGCGTTAGCGGCGCACACGCCGAACCGACACATTTACAGGAGATATTTCCATGAACATTGCATTCGAGGGGAGGGTCGCGCTGGTGACAGGCGCGGCGTCCGGACTGGGCCTCGCCACAGCGAAAGCCTTCGCGGAATCGGGGGCGTCCGTCGCGCTCGCCGACTGGAACGAAGACGCGGTGCGTGCTGCGGTCGATGAACTGACCGCTCAAGGCCATAAGGTCCTCGCCATTCGTTGCGATGTCGCCGATGACGCACAGGTCGAAGCCATGGTCGCGCATACGGTCGCGGCCTTCGGCCGGCTCGATGCCGCCTACAACAATGCGGGCGTGCAGAATGTCCTCGCGGAAACGGCCGACGCCACCCGGGAAGATTACGACCGAGTCATGGGGATCAATCTCCGCGGCGAATGGAGCTGCATGAAATTCGAACTGCAGCAGATGCGCAACCAGGGTAGCGGCGCGATCGTCAATTGCTCTTCACTCGGGGGACTTGTGGGAGGTGCCGAGCGCGGGATCTACCATGCCGCCAAGCACGGAGTGCTTGGGTTCACCAAGAGCGCGGCTCTCGAATATGCAGCACGCGGCATCCGTATCAACGCCATATGCCCAGGGCTCATTTGGACGCCGATGGCCGACCAGATGGTGGCCGGCGGTCAGGGCGATGCGCTCAGGGCGATGGAAAAGAGCATTCCGATGGGACGGGTTGGCCGCCCCGAGGAAATTGCGAATGCAGTCCTGTGGCTCTGCAGCGACGCTGCGAGCTATGTGACCGGCCAGTCCATCTCGGTGGACGGCGGTTTTGTCATGCGCTGAAGAGGACGAGGAAAACCATGCAAGGAGCAGTTCTATACGGTCCGGGAGACGTGCGTTTCGAGGACCGTGCCGAGCCGAAAATCCTGGCCTCGACCGATGCCATCATCCGGATCGCGGCGACCTGCGTATGCGGGTCGGACCTCTGGCCCTACCGCGGCCTGCAAGCGTCCTCCGGGCCGACACCGATGGGACATGAATATTGCGGACTCGTCGAAGAGGGGAGGCCCAGACATGACGAGATGGTCTGAAGACGAATTGCGCGAGATCGCCGAAGCCGACAACTTGCACATTGCGCCGTTCAGGGAAGATGGCGTGACATATGGCACCCCAACCTGGATCTGGTCCGTGGCAGTCGACGGCGTCCTCTATGCGCGCGGCTACAATGGACAGGACTCACGATGGTACCAAGCCGCCATCCGGCAGAAGGGCGGACGGATCATCGCCGCTCGCATGACGAAGGACGTCGCCTTCGAGCCGGTCGACGGGCCGATCAACGACCGTATCGATGACGCCTATCGGGCGAAGCATCGCGGAAACCCGTACCTTAGCCCGATGATCGGTGCGCGCGCTCGGTCCGCCACCGTCAGGATTGTACCGCTGCTGCCTGAGTAGCAAGCTCACCGAAGGACCACGGCTCACCAGCCAAAGGCTTGCCGAGCGATCCTCCCCATTAGACACAACCCGCCCAGCAATGCCGGCTCAAGATGGCGTGATCGGTTACCAGCTGCCGGTGTTCGGCATCGACGCCCACGGCTCGGCCTTCGGCTTGGCCGGACCTTTCTGCAACAGCTCGATCGAGATGCCGTCCGGCGATTTGACGAACGCCATGTTGCCGTCGCGCGGCGGCCGGTTGATGGTAACGCCATTGTCCATCAGCCGCTGACAGGTGGCGTAGATGTCGTCGACCTCATAGGCGAGATGGCCGAAATTGCGGCCGCCCTTGTAGTCTTCCGGGTCCCAATTGTAGGTCAGCTCGACCAGCGGCGCTTTCTCGCTGATGCCGCTTTGCTCGTCTTCGGGGGCGGCGAGGAAGATCAGCGTGTAGCGGCCCTGCTCGTTTTCATGGCGGCGCACTTCCTTGAGGCCAAGCTTGTTGCAGTAGAAATCGAGCGAAGCATCGATGTCGGCGACGCGGACCATGGTGTGCAGATAGCGCATGATTTCCTCCTTATGTTGCGTTGCGGCGCAACATAGGGGCGGCCCGGCCAAAGGGCAATTGGCCACGTTTGCCGGCGCCGGCAAACGGCAAATCCGCTATTCCTGTATGGAACCGTGAAAAAAGGCACGTCAGGTCTTGCACACACCGGAAGCCGCGGTGTTAATCTGATACCAAGAATCAGTTGCAGTGTTTCTTGAAAAAAGGGGGCGTTCTTATGGGGGAAAAGGCCTCTTTCATGGGGCGGGACGGGGCCGGTAACGATACGTTGAAGCGGGATGAGAGCGCCGATACGGCCGATCTCGTCGAAATCGCCGGCGCCATCAAATGGTTCGACGTGGCCAAGGGCTACGGTTTCATCCTTCCCGATGATGGTACTTCGGGCGACATCCTCCTCCATGTGACATGCCTTCGAAAGGATGGTTTTCAGACCGCCCTGGAAGGCGCCCGTGTCGTCTGCCTGGTCAAGCAGGGCGAGCGCGGGCTGCAGGCCTTCCGCGTGCTCTCGATGGATGTCACCACGGCGGTGCATCCGGCGGAGCTACAGGAGCAGCGCACCCATGTCGCGGTGACGCCGGAAAGCGGCCTCGAACGGGCGCTGGTCAAATGGTTCAACCGTACCAAGGGGTTCGGCTTTCTGACCCGGGGCGAGGGCACCGAGGACATTTTCGTCCACATGGAGACGCTGCGCCGCTACGGCATCACCGAACTCCGGCCGGGCCAGGTGGTGCTGGTCCGCTTCGGACGCGGCGACAAAGGCCTTATGGCTGCCGAAATTCACCCCGATATGGGTACCTTGCCGGTCTCGCATTAGTTCCGGCCGAGGATTTCATATGGCTCACAGGAACCGGCTGACGGCGGGCGCGCTCTGCGCCGGGATTTTCCTCATCGTCGCCGCAAGTGCGTTCTTCTATTTTCAGCAACCGAGTTCCGCCGACGGCAAGGCGATGATCCTTCCCGTCGACCCGGCGCCGCTGGTCGCGGTGACGAAGGCCGGCGAGCGTTCTTTTTCGGTCGAAATCGCCGACACGCCCGCCGAGCGCGAGGCCGGCCTGATGTTCCGCCACCACATGGCCGACAATCACGGCATGCTGTTCGTGTTCGGTGCGCCGCAGGATGTGAGCTTCTGGATGAAGAATACGCCGATGCCGCTCGACTTGGTCTTCGTCGGCCAGGACGGCCGGATCCGGGCGATCAGGCAAGGCGAGCCGCAGTCGGAGGCGATCATCTCGCCGGACGAGCCGGTGCGCTTCGTACTCGAGCTCAAGGCAGGCACCGCCGCCAAAAAGGGCATTGAGGACGGCGACCTGCTGCGCCATCCGGCCATCGGCACGGCGCCGGGGCCGGCCATGCCGCCGCCCGACAAGGGCGATGCGCCGAGTGTCGATTCCGACTGAGCGGGCAGGATCTTCGGCCGATGCAGTTCTTCTCCCATGACGGTTTCGACCTTGCTTTCCTTGACCGCCAGCCGGCATCGGGGCAGGGCGATCCGGTGCTGATGATCCACGGCTTTGCCTCGAGCCATTACGTCAACTGGGTGTCGCCCGGCTGGTTCAAGGCGCTGAACGACGCCGGCTACCGTGCCATCGCCTTTGACAATCGCGGCCATGGGTCGTCGTCGAAGAGCTATGACGAAGCCGACTACACGCCGGCAAAAATGGCGTCGGACGCGGCAGCGCTTTTGAACCATCTCGGCATCGAACGCGCTCATGTCATGGGTTATTCGATGGGCGCGCGCATATCGGCCTTCCTGGCGCTCTCCGACCCGGAGAAGGTGGCGACGCTGGTCTTCGGCGGTCTCGGCGTCGGCATGGTCGACGGCGTCGGCGACTGGGATCCGATAGCCGACGCCCTTCTGGCCGACGATCCGGCAGGCACCAGCGATCCGCGCGGCCGCTCGTTCCGCGCCTTCGCCGATCAGACCCGCAGCGATCGCCGGGCGCTCGCCGCCTGCATCGCCACCTCACGCGAATTGCTGAGCGAGGCCGACATTGCCCGCATTGCCCAGCCGACCTTGATTGCGGTGGGAACCAAGGACGACATCGGCGGCTCGCCGGATGAACTCGCCGCTTTGATGCCCAACGCCAGGGCTTTTCACATCGAAGGCCGCGACCATATGCTGGCGGTCGGCGACAAGACCTTCAAGCAGCGCGTGCTGGAGTTTTATGCCGAGCATCGGTTTTGACGGATGGCTCCCCAAAAGCGGCCATTGGGCCTGAAGCTGGGGTTCTTAGCGGTTTTGCAACTCTACGGGGGTAACTAAGCGTCACGCGTGGATCGGTTCAAACCCGCCACGCGCTGAACGAGGGGCAGAGGGTACGATGGCACAATGGGGAAGAAGCGACGCCGCTTTGCTGGGCGTCGTTGCGAAAAGCAGGTTCGGCGAATGGTCCGTTGTTCTAGCGCTGGCTGCATTGGTGGCAGGCGCGATGGCGATCACCGCGTTGATGGCAATGCCGAGCGACGCGTCCGTGCTTATCCAGCACAGTGTGACAGGCTTCTTCATGGCGGTATTTTTCCTGGTCGGGCCATTGGCGCATCTTACCGGCGCGGTCTTCGGGCTGATGGCGCTGGGTCGTCCAAACGACAATCGTTTGCTCGGCCTGGCTGGCATCGTGGTCAACGGCGCGTCGCTTGCCGCCGGGGTGTTTATGCTGTGGGCCATGGCATCGACCATAGGCGCGTTTACGTGATTTCGGGCAAATCTTCCGGACGCAAGTGGCCGACGCGTCGGGCTACGATCGGCGCGGGCTGTGCCCCAGCGCCCTGAGCGAGCGCGCCATGTTATGCCGGGCCTGGGTTTCGAAGCGCCGGCGGAACTCCTTGCTGTGGAAGACATGCGGGCGGGCGAGGAAGCCATTCAGGACTGCGGCACGGCCGGCCCGCCACATCGGCTCATCGACCCACCTATATTCGCGGCGGACCGCCTGTTCATAAGCGTCGAACACGTCGGGCGCAGCACCCAGGATCGCCAGGTCCATGTCGAGGAACAGCGCCGCGTCACGAACCGAATGCTGGTCGCCAAGGGGCGGCAATTCGTGGCCGGCAGTGGCAGTGATCATCGCCGCGATGCGACCGATGCGTTGTGCATCGGCGCGGCCGGCGAGCTTTTCCTCGGCAAGTGCGGCACTCCTCGCCTCATTGTCCTTGGCGCGGCTGTCGTAGATCGCGTCGTGGAACCAGATCGCTGCCTCGACTGCTTCAGGATCATGCAACAACGCCTTGTAATCATTGGCCAGCGCCAGCGTCGCCTCGATGTGGCCAAGGTCGTGGTAGTGGCGATCTTCGGCCTCATAGAGCGCGGAAAGCTCGCGCTTCAGGGTCTCGTCCATCAAGGTTGCGTTTTCCATGGCTGCTTGAAATTCCGCCAACCAAATCCATTTCACGAAGCACTAAGGAAAATTGAGTTCACCCGTGCTATGATCTGGCTTATAGGTGCGGCCGGAGAATAGGCAAGCCGCCAACCGAGACATTGGATGGCCGAGACATTGGATGGCCGGAGACATCAGATGAACAGCGTTACGATTTCCCGTCCCACCAGGGTGCAGCCGGTAGATCCGATCTGGCGTTCGATCCGCGACGAAGCGATGGAAGCGGTCAACCGCGATCCGCTGCTGGCGGCGTTCCTCTATTCGACCATCCTCAATCAGGAAAACCTGGAAGAAGCGGTCATTCACCGGCTGGCCGAGCGCCTCGCCCATCAGGACATCGGCTCCGACCTCATCCGCCAGACGTTCAAGGCGATGGCGGCCGACGACAAGGACTGGTCGACGACGGTGCGCGTCGATATCCAGGCCTATTACGACCGTGATCCGGCATGCGACCGCTTCATCATGCCGGTGCTCTACTTCAAGGGTTTTCACGCCATCCAGACGCACCGGCTGGCGCATTGGCTGTGGAACCAGGGCCGCCAGGACTTCGCGCTGTATCTGCAGAGCCGGTCGTCCTCGGTGTTCCAGACCGACATCAATCCGGCTGCCCGCATCGGCAAGGGCATCTTCCTCGACCACGCCACCGGCCTCGTCGTCGGCCAGACGGCGGTGATCGAGGACGACGTGTCGATCCTGCACGGCGTGACGCTGGGCGGCACCGGCAAGGCCGGCGGCGACCGCCATCCCAAGATCCGCTACGGCGTGCTGATCGGCGCCGGCGCCAAGATCCTCGGCAACATCGAGATCGGCCATTGCTCGAAGATCGCGGCCGGCTCGGTGGTGCTGTCGCCGGTACCGCACAACAAGACGGTTGCCGGCGTGCCGGCCCGCGTCGTCGGCGAGACCGGCTGCGACCAGCCTTCGCGGCAGATGGACCAGCTGTTGCCATCGCAGACGATGGACCACGTCGTCAGCTTCGACATCTGAGTGCTCGGGCAGGGGCTTGTCGCGTCGGACCAACTATCAATGTCGGCGCTGCCCCTCATCTGCCTGCCGGCATCTTCTCCCCGTATAGTGACGGGGAGAAGGGGCTGACTGCGGCCTCGGCACTGTTTCTGTAACGCTGGAGATTGGCGAAATTTTTTGCGAAGGCGGCCTTCTCCCCGTCACTATACGGGGAGAAGTGCCCGGCAGGGCGATGAGGGGCAGCGCAAACCTGAGGCGATTGCCCGTGTTCTCTCGCCGGCTTGCCTTTACATGGCCATTGTCGACGTGCCAGAAGCGCGCTCAAACGAAGAAGCCGACGATCGGAGAAGACTGTTGAAGCCGGACGAAATCAGAAAGCTGGACGCCTATTTCAAGCGCACCTTCCAGAACCCTAAACTCGAAGTGAAGGCGCGGCCGCGCAAGGAAGATTCGGCCGAGGTCTATGTCGGCGACGAGTTCCTCGGCATCGTCTTCAAGGACGAGGACGACGGCGATTATAATTTCTCGATGGCGATCCTCGACATCGATCTGGCCTGAGTTGGGAGTTTAGCTGGCCGCTACGCCTCAAGCGCTGCGGCGGTACGGAACCTTGCAGGACGCCGGCGGAACAGCGCCCTCCTCTGGCCTGCCGCCCATCTCCCCCACCTGGGGGGAGATTGGCAGCCTCGGCGCTGCACTCTTCCTGCAACATTGGAGACTGGCGAAAGCCAAGATGACGGCCGATCTCCCCCCTCGTGGGGGAGATGTCCGGTAGGACAGAGAGGGGCGCGAAGGATCGCTACGGAACGGCTCGTTTCGTTGCTTACCGCCCGGCCTTCAGCACACGTGCCGCCTCGCCCGAAATCGCCGCGTCGAGCCCCTGCCAGTCGCCCAGGAATTCCCGGGGGAAGCGGTAGGTAAGGCTGAGATTGTCGCCGACCAGGATGTCGCGTTCGCAGGGCGCCAGCGATTCGTCCGAGCTCGGGCCGCTCAGGCAGCGTGCGACGAACGGATCCTTGCCGGGGCGATCGGCGACCGCCAGCACTTCGTTCAGATAGCCTGATTTTTCGCTGAAGGCGTAAAGCGTGGTGCCGCCAGGGCCGGGCGTACCCGGCTTGGCGATCAGCGCGCTGTAGATCGGCGCGAAGCGGCCGCTCATGTCGCGCGACATCATCTGCGGCTCGAACGACAGGAAGACGATGTCCTTGCTGGGTCCGGTGTGGTTGAAGTCGTTGCGGGCAGCCTCGCTGTAGCCGTCCATCTCGGGATAGCGCAGATAGAGGTCGAGTCGCGAGGCGATGCCGTCGCGCCGGGCCTGGGCAAAGCGGATGACATTGGCCGGCACGGCGATGACGTTGTTGCCGATGACGACCTTGTGGACCGTGGTGTCGTCGGTGTACCCGGCCATGGCAATCGAGCGGCCGAACCATTTGCCGCCAAGGCTGATCGCCACCGAAAGCAGCGCCAGCGTCGCGAACGCATAAAACACTCGCTTCATCAGCGTCGAATCGACGACGCTGAGTTGCGGGCCCTCTGTGGCGGCTGCCTGCTTCATCGCGATCCTCATTTGCCGTCCCATCGGGTGTACCTGAACGGCACATCTCGGCGCGCACGGCTCTTGCTTCGCAGCTTTGCGGGCGACTGTGCGATTTCATGGTAAACGGAGGGTAAAGATGGGCCCGGTCGAACAAATCATATTCAGTTTTATGGCTGGGCTGACGGCTTGCGGCCTGACCGGATCGGTGATGGAGCTGATCGCCGGCCGTAGGCTTGCCTTCGTCCAGCCCTATGTATCGTCGAAGCACATGCTGCGCTCGCTCGCCACGACGGCTTGCGCCGGGCCGCTGATGTTCGCCAACGAGGCGCTGGACGCCTGGCGCGAGCGTCGCATCTCGGTGCTGGGGCTGATCTCCTGCGGCTGTACGGCGACCATCTGGGCGCTGGCGCTGGGCATGGTGGTGATCGCCATTGCGTCCTGGGCGGCTTCGCTTCTAGGGTCTGGCAGCTTGTCGGTGTGAGACGATCTGGAGACAGCAATGCCGATCTACGCGATTGACGGAAAAGCGCCCGCCTTCGAGGACGCCGACAGCAACTGGATCGCGCCCGATGCCACCCTGATCGGCAATATCAGCATTGGCCGCAATGCCGGCTTCTGGTTCGGCGTCGTCGTCCGCGGCGACGATGAGCCGATCGTCATCGGCGCCGACACAAATGTGCAGGAGCACACAATCATGCACACCGACGCCGGCTTTCCGCTGACCGTCGGCCAACGCTGCACGATCGGCCATCGCGCCTTGCTGCATGGCTGCACGATCGGCGACAACAGCCTGATCGGCATGGGCGCCATCGTGCTGAACGGCGCGAAGATCGGCAACAACTCGCTGGTCGGCGCCGGTGCGCTGGTCACCGAAGGCAAGCAATTTCCCGACAATTCGCTGATCGTCGGCTCGCCCGCGCGCGTCGTCAGGATGCTCGACGAGGCCGCAGTCGCCAGGCTGCGCGCCTCGGCCGCGCATTATGTGGCCAACGGGAAGAGGTTCAGGGCGGGGCTGAGGAAAGTGTAGCGCCAGTCAGTGAAGGCCGCCTATCGCAAGCCCGGAAATGGTGGAGCCGGCCCGGGGACGGGGCCGGCTCCTTAAACCCGGTCGTTGGGGACGGGGAGGGTGGGGACTCGACCGGGTTTCTCCTAAAGCGCGAAGTCATGCGACGCACTTAACCTCTGCTTTATGCATGTCGTTATCCCAAAACCGCTACGCGCTTTTGGGCGACATGCCTTGGCGTCCTCAGCGGACGCTGGCGACCGCGTCGGAGCGGCCGTCGTTGATCGTCACCCAGGCGCCGGAATTCCGCTCGGACTGGCGCTTCAGGTAGGTGTAGCCGGTATTGGTCCAGGACAGCACCTTGGGCTGGAGATTGTCGAGGATGAACTCGCCAAGGCTGGTGCGCACGGTCAGCACCGCATGGCCGTCGCCATTGCGCTGGCGCACCACCGTCATCAGCAGATCGCCGGCCGGCACGCCGATGCTCATCAGCTCGCGGCGCTTTTCCAGCGCATAGTCCTCGCAGTCGCCGAAGCCGCTATTGGGAAAGGACCAGACTTCCTCCTTGCCCCACATTTCCATGTCGGTGCGCGGCGCGACCCTGCTGTTGACCGAATTGTTGACCTTGACGATCGTTGCCCACAGCTTGCGGGTCAGCTCGACGGGTGCCCGGCCAGGCGTCCTCTGATTGCATTCCTGCGGAAGCTGCTGGCACAATTCGTAGTGTCCGACCGGCTGCGTGGTGCGGCCGCCGGTGTGCATGAAGGCCGGCTCCGCCGCGTTTACAGTCCCCCAACCGAAAAGCTGCATCGCTATTGCCGCCAGCAACAGCTTGCCCCTCATCCTGTTCATTATTCAGTCTCCCCGTTTGAGGAGACAATGACACGACTGGATTTATTTGACGCAAAAGTGCGAAGTAGACATTAAGTAAAACGCCAATAGAATAAACATAAAATTTGACGCAATTGAATATAGAATTGTTTAAGGATTCCAGCCGGGCATGTTCCCATGCTTCGTCGCACCGTTCGAACAGCCAGGATGGCGGGACAGAGGGGGGCGCGAAGGATCGCCAGCCTCTCTTCCCGATAGTGCTAACGCTTCCGCGTCAGCCGCGCGATGAGCTGAATTCGGTATCGAGCGTTTCCGGCCGCTGGATGACGGCGAACTCGATGGCGAGGCCATCTTCGAAATGCCGCACTATCTGGCCGCGCATGGTGCCCAGCGTCACCTGGACGCCGATGGCCGGCTTGACGTCGATCTCGATCGCCGCGCCCGACAGCGACAGGTCGATGATGCGGCACTGGTACTGGCGTCCGTCGGCAAGCTGCAGCACGCTCGTCGGGTTGCGCGGTGCGACGCGTTCATGGCGGCGGTCTTCCGGCAGGTCGAGCTCGTGCTTGTTGGCAAGCCAGGTCAGTTGCGCGGCGAGCTTGTCCCTCTTGCGCTCCGACGCGATGACGGTCATCGCAAAGCCATCCTGCAGTGTGCGGGTGATGACGCCTTCGATGCGGCCGATGTGATCGATGTAGGCAATGACCTTTTCGCCAGCCAGGCCGGCGCGCTCGGTGCGCAGCGCAACGTTGCCGGGCGACATGTCGACCACCTGGCAGGGATGTTCGGTGCGGTCTTCCAGCATGAAGCGTCCGTAAATTTTCACGCGGACGCGCTGAAAGTTACGCCTTTCAGCTTGGGACGGCGCATGGTCGACCGCCGCTGACCTCATCACTGCCATACCCCGTTCGGCATTCCGCGCATGGATGCGGGGAATTTCAGCGGAAAACTACAACAAAGCAGGTTAACAAAGGGGAAAGCCCGGCGCTGTTGCTTTAAGCTTTGGGCATCATTCCTCGCGTCCGCCGTCGAAGACGACCAGGTGACGGATGCGGCGAGCCTGGCCGAGCGCCGAAATCGTCTCGGGCGGGTCGAATTCCGATGGGGCGAGCGAGGGAACCTCTATCGCCGGCCGGTTCTTCAGGAACATCGGCTCCTTGTCGGGATCGACGACACGGATCGAATCGATCAAGGCGTCGAGAACCGGGTCGGCACCCAGCCAGAAGGGTTTTTCGACGGCGCTTATCACGCCGAGGCAGCGCGGGCTCTCGACACCGCCGTCGAGCGGCAGCGCGAGCAGCTCGAACCTGTTGGACCGGCCGTTGCGGCTGAAACCCTCATAGGTGATGAGCATCACCGATTTCAGGTCGAAGACGCCATCGGTCAGCTTCGAAATCAGTCGCTGGTCCTTCTCGCGCCACAGTGAAGGGAATGAAAACCCCTTGAGTTCGCGGCCATAGACCGCGCAGAGCCTGGTGCCGGCCAGCCGGAACACCGCTTCGCCGCGCGTGTCCTTTTCCAGGATGAACGTGTCGGCCAGCAGCGACTTGATATCGGCCGGTTCGACTTCCGAGCGTTTCGGGGCAGGGCGTCCGTCACGCAACCGGTTCCAATAATGGAACAGCGTGATCGATCCGGTCTGGTTCATGCTAATGCTGCTCCGCGCATTCTGTCTTCTGATGTCCCATCGGTGAACAGAAGGGCGCCCTCCGAAGACCTACATGCGTTGCGGAGCAGGATGCGTGCCAGCATCGTTAATACTTGTTCACGGGTCGGGGCGGTTAAGGTTAACAACTGGTTTACGTTGCGCGCCTGCCAGCCCTGTGGCACACCAAAACCACTCCAGAAGCGGTCGTTTTGCGACGATCGGCAGCACTTCAGTCAAGAGTTCAGGGGGAGCAAGGGGGCTCGACCAGCCGTTCAAGGGAAACCTTGGACGGCTTCTTTTTTTGATTCGGGGCTGCTGATTCGCCGTTTGTGATTCGGTTGGCCGTGATCTACATGCTCGCCAAGTCCAATCCAGCGACTGAGTGCAAGCCATATGAGCGACCCAGAAAGCCCACCGGAGATCGAGCAGGGCGAGAGCGGGCCTGTCGCCCGCGAACCGGAGCGCCGCGAACCGGTGTTCAACCTGCCGCCCGTGGTGCTGGCGGTGATCGGCATCTGCGTCGCGGTCCATCTGATCCGGGTCTATTGGCTGACCGACGACCAGGACTTCGAACTGCTTGTCCGGGCTGCCTTTGTCCCGATCCGCTATTCCGGCCGCTTCGATCTGGATTTCTTCGCGTTTTCGAGCCCTTTTACCTATGCCTTCCTGCATGGCGGCTTTGCCCATCTTGCCATCAACATGGTGTGGCTCGCGGCCTTCGGCTCACCGTTGGCCAACCGCTTCGGCGCGCTGCGCTTCAGCCTGTTCTTCGCCGCGACCGGACTGGCGGCGGTGGCGCTGTTCTGGGCCATGCACCCGCTTGGCGAGGCCCCGCTGGTCGGCGCCTCCGGCGCGATTTCCGGCATGATGGGCGCCGCGGCACGCTACGGCTTCCGCATCGACCGCTCGTCGGGCAAGGCCGCCTTCGCCGGCCGGCCTTTGCCGATGGCGGCGGTGCTGCGCTCGCGCGGCGTCGTCACCTTTCTCGCCATGTGGATGGTGATCAACCTCGCGACCGGCCTCTTCGGCCTGGCGCCTGGCATTGACGGCCAGATCGCCTGGGAAGCCCATATTGGCGGTTTTCTTGCCGGCTTCTTCGGCCTGCGGTTTTTTGATCGGCGAGAGCAGGTGCCCCGGCAGGCGGACGAGCCGGAGACCTGAGACCGCCGCACTTGAAAAGCAACCGATCGCGGCGCACGATGTTCATCCCAGGGAAAGCCGGCCAGGGCAGGAGCCGGCAGGAAATGCAGAGGAGGACGCCATGACTGTTAAGGCAATTCTCGAGGCAAAAGGCCACGACGTGGTGACGCTCGGGCCGAACGAAAAGCTCAGCGAAGCCATCCGCATGCTTTCCGAACACAGGATCGGCGCGCTGGTCATCACCAACGGCGATCACAAGATCGTCGGCATTCTTTCCGAGCGCGATGTGGTGCGGGTTCTCGCCAAGGAGGGGGCGGCGGCGCTCGACCTTGCCGTCCGCTCGGCGATGACGCCCAAGGTGAAGATCTGCAATGAGAACCACACCGTCAACGAGGTCATGGAGATCATGACCAAGGGCCGCTTCCGCCATCTGCCGGTGGAGAAGAACGGGCTGCTCGACGGCATCGTGTCGATCGGCGACGTGGTCAAGCGCCGCATCGAGGATGTCGAGCGCGAGGCCGAGGAGATCAGGGCCTATATCGCCACGGCATAGGTGACGGCGGCCGGGTTGCCGGCAGTTCGATTTTTCAAGCTGCTATCGCAGTTCGTCGCGGCAGGTGCGGGCCTGTGCCGCGTCGGCGCGTGCGGCTTTGCGCTTGTCTCTTTTGGCGGTTTGCACTAGCGAAGTTGCACATCAAAATATGCGTTCTCGCATATCCGCAATTTCAATATGCAGGCCCTTATGAGCATCATCGATACCCGCACGCCCGACGCCAAGCGCCTGGTTCCCGGCGCCACCGGCGACTGGGAGATCATCATCGGCCTCGAGGTCCACGCGCAGGTGACCTCGCAGGCAAAGCTGTTTTCCGGCGCCTCGACCATTTTCGGCGCCGCGCCCAACGCCAATGTCAGCCTGGTCGACGCGGCGATGCCCGGCATGCTGCCGGTCATCAACGAGGAATGCGTCAAGCAGGCGATCCGCACCGGGCTGGGCCTGAAGGCCGAGATCAACCACAAATCGGTCTTCGACAGGAAAAACTATTTCTATCCCGACCTGCCGCAGGGCTACCAGATCTCGCAGTTCAAGCAGCCGATCGTCGGCGAGGGCAAGGTGATCGTCTCGGTCGGCCCGGACCGGCAGGGCGAATTCGAGGACATCGAGGTCGGCATCGAGCGCCTGCACCTGGAGCAGGACGCCGGCAAGTCGATGCACGACCAGCATGCGACGATGTCCTATGTCGATCTCAACCGCTCCGGCGTGGCGCTGATGGAGATCGTCTCCAAGCCGGATATGCGCTCCGCCGATGAAGCCAAGGCCTATGTCACCAAGCTGCGCACGATCGTGCGCTATCTCGGCACGTGCGACGGCAATATGGACGAAGGCTCGCTGCGCGCCGACGTCAACGTCTCGGTGCGGCGGCCCGGCGGCGAATTCGGCACGCGCTGCGAGATCAAGAACGTCAACTCCATCCGTTTCATCGGCCAGGCCATCGACTATGAAGCGCGCCGCCAGATTGCCATCCTCGAGGACGGCGGCAGGATCGAGCAGGAAACGCGGCTGTTCGACCCCAACAAGGGTGAGACGCGCTCGATGCGCTCCAAGGAAGAAGCGCATGACTACCGCTATTTCCCCGATCCCGATCTTCTGCCGCTGGAATTCGACCAGGCCTATGTCGACGAACTGGCAAAGGACCTGCCGGAACTTCCCGATGCCAAGAAGGCGCGGCTGATCGCTTCGCTTGGCCTGTCGACCTACGATGCCTCGATCCTGGTATCGGAAAAGGCGATTGCCGATTATTTCGAGAAGGTGGCGGCCGGGCGCGACGGCAAGCTCGCCGCCAACTGGGTCATCAACGATTTGCTGGGTGCGTTGAACAGAGCCGGCAAGAGTATTGAAAATGCTCCGGTTTCACCCGATCAGCTCGGCGCGGTCATCGACCTGATCAAGGAAGGCACCATCTCCGGCAAGATCGCCAAGGATCTGTTCGAGATCGTCTGGAACGAGGGCGGCGATCCGCGTCAGCTGGTCGAAAGCCGCGGCATGAAGCAGGTCACCGATACCGGCGCCATCGAAAAGGCGGTCGACGAGGTGATCGCGGCCAACCCGGACAAGGTCGAACAGGCGCGCGCCAAGCCGACCATGGCCGGCTGGTTCGTCGGCCAGGTGATGAAGGCGACCGGCGGCAAGGCCAATCCGCAGGCGGTCAACGAGCTGGTCAAGGCCAGGCTCGGGATCGAGTAGGATGTTCGTCCGCACCGCCGGCGAGCGCGATCTTGCGGCGGTGCGCGCATTGCTGGTCGAGACATGGCATGCCACCTATGATGCCATCTACGGCGGGCCGCGGGTCACCGAAATCACCGATGAATGGCATTCTATCGCCGCGCTCAAGGCACGGCTGACGCGGCCGAACTCGGAGTTCCTGGTCGCCGACGACGGCAAAAACATCGGCGGCATGGCTTTCGCCGCCGCTACCACGGATGCCAGGATCGTCATGCTGAACCAGCTTTACGTGCATCCGGCCTGGCAGAGGCAAGGCATCGGCCAGGCGCTGCTGGACGAAATCGAGGCCAGCTTTCCGGAGGCCCGGACGCTGCGTGTCGAGGTCGAGGAAGCAAATGCTCCGGCTGTCGCCTTCTACCGCGCGAGGGGGTTCTTGCCCGCCGGCAACACGGCCGATTGCGGCGGCGCCTCGGGATTGCCGGCGCTGGTTTTGGAGAAGGCGATCGGCTAGCTCGTTCGCCTGACGTTCAGTTGCGTTTCTCAGGCAGGTTGGAGCAGCCGGCAGCGAGAAACTCGCACGGCAGGCTGCCGCCGCCGCCCGACGTGTGCGGGGGCGTGGCGGCTTCGATTTTTTCGACCTCGTAATATTTCGAGGTGACACCCCATTTTTTGACGCCCTGGCACGTCGAGCGCACGCCAACCTCCGTCGCCTTTGCCGCGGTCTTGTAATAGGTGGTGATCCGGCAGGATTGGCTGACCGGCAGCGCGTTCGCCGGGCTCGTGACCGGCGGCAGGAAGTTCGGGAAGGCAAGCAGCGAGATTGCCGCAATGATCCTGACGGCGGGCATGGTGTGGGGAAGGTGCAGCATCGTTTGTCTCCATCGATGGCGCCGCTCGCTCGTGGCGCAGCGGCGCGTTTGTTGCGGCAAGATCAGGCCATGATGCCGGCGCTGCCGCATCTGCCGCGCGCGGGAAGGCGGCAGCGGTCTGAACCGCCGCCGTCATCCGCGAGCGGCCGCGTCAGGGCGTTTTCGGCTTGATGAGCGTCTTTATCGGAACGGCGACTTTTGGAGGCCGGACCGTACTGGTTCCACCATCGACGGCCAGCCCGCCGCTGTTGAGATAGCGCACCGTATAGTGCAGCTCGTAGCCGGGAACTCTGATCCATGTAGGCTTGTGATTGAACTGGTCCGGAGGCCTCGAATACCACTTCGGGATCTGCATGATCTTGGAACCGGCACCGAATCCCGCAGTCTTGGCCGCTACCGCGAAGGCGCTGTCTCTGGGGTCGTTCGGCGGCTGGTCGACATTGCCGATGACGACCAGCGAATCGTATTTTCGCGCGTCCAGCCGTACTGCGGGAAGGTTCAGCGCAGCCACGTCGCCTTCGCGCATCGTCAGCACCTTCTGACGGCCATCCTCATTGGCATAGACGTTGAGGTTTATGGCCTCGGATTCCGCATAGACGACATTGTTGTGGAAGTCGCGGGCTGGCAGGCGTGTGAGGCTGTCGAAGGTCACTTCAACCGTCGGCTTGGCTATGGCGTCCGTCACCACCAGGTTGCGCCGCGGCACCGTCCAGAAGATGAGATCATCGCCGGTGGCCTGCGTGCCGGCATCGGAGCCGTCTATTGCCGAGCATTTCGAATTTGGAACCGGCGTCGTCACCGGCAGAGGTGCCGAAAACGAGCTGCGTACCTGAGCGTCGATGTAATTGCCGACGTTGAAAACGTCTTCGAGGATGTTGCCGCCCTCGAAGCTCGCCGGGCCGGGTTGCGAGCGGATGATGACCTGGCTGGAATCGGTCTGCCAGCCGCTGCAGAAGACGTTGACGTCTATGAGAATGCCGATGTGGCGGTCGGAGGTCACCGGGATCGAGACTTTGATGGTCAGGATGTAAGGAACTTTGACAAACCAGCTGTTCGGCTGGTTCAGCATCTGCGTCGCAAAGCGCGACGGCCGCCATTGCTTCAGCGATTCGATCGATGCGCGTGACGATCGTCCCTGGGCGGCCAGCTGTGCGTTGGTGGCGTCGACCTTGGCTTGCGCCAGGTTGCGGACGGTGTTGGTGATCAGGAACACGCCGAGTTCGGCTTTGCAGGGCCTGTTCGATTGTGTGGCGTTGCATGGGGCAAGTGCCGCACTGGGAACCGGCGGCCCCGAAGGCGGCGGCTGGGCGGCCGCGGTGGCCGCCATCAGGCCGAAGAACAGCATCGTGCAGGTTTTCAACATGGTATCCTCGCTCTTTCGGTTGGAAACCACCCTCCGGCTAGACAGCAGCATTTGTTCGATGGCGGTTTATCGCCCGCACGGGGGATGAACTGCGAAACATCGGGCCGGCCCAGCGACGTCGAGCCGCCGTCCGTTCGGATTGGATATCTACTGCTTCACGACGCCTTTGGTTGTCGCCATCGGCGCGACGACCTTGGGCTTGGGGGTTTTCGGGCCGGGGTCGACTACCAATGCGGCCGTGCAGGAGCATTTGCCCGAACCGCAGTTCAGGTCGCCCTTGCACATTTTGGAATGCCGCATATCGGTGCAGTCGGCGGTCCCGGAGCAGGAGCAACTGCCTTGCCCAATCGTTCCGGACTGACATTTGAAGCTCCATGCCGGATCGGCGGCAAGGCCGGCCACAGCGAGCGATAAGGCAAAAAGCGTCGTCGAGATGAGCTTGCGCATGAATACCTCCCGGTTCTATCGAGCGATGGAACCACGAAGCAGCAACGCCTTCATCTCCCGCGCGGGGGACGAACTCGCATACCGGTGACGATCGTCAATGCTGTCCCTTCAGCACGACGAGATAGCCGCGTTCGACGCGAAGCCGGAACGCGATTTGCCCTGCAGTGCCGGGATCCTTGGAAACCTTGTCGATGACATAGCCGCTGGGATGCGAGCCAAGCCATTCTTCCGGTTTGTCGGTGCTTTCGAATGGCTTTTGCAACCGGGCCAGGAAGCCGACTTCGCCTTGATAGTCGAAAGCCACGGCCCAGTCCGCATCCTTTCGCTCGTCGATGAAGTTGGCGAGCGGCGTCAGATCATAGCGTTTGAACGCGGTTGCCGATGCCACCGCGTGGCCGATGCCGAAAATGACAAGCATGACGATGGCCGAGCTCTTCAGCCTGGCGAGCGGGATCTCCGCCATGAAATAGCCGAACAGGATGACCACGAACGGCAACATCGGCACGACATAATGAGGCTGCTTGCCGGATATCGCGCTGAACACGAGAAACACGGCAACGAACGAGAATGACAGCAGGCGCAAGGCGCGCAGATCCGGCGACTTCGCGTCGATCAGGCTGCGTATCCGCGTGCGCAGCTTCAACCGCCACACCTCGGGTATGAAGATCCACGGTATGAACATGACGGGCAGCAGCAGCAGATAGAAATAGAACGGCCGGCCATGCGAATTGCGCAAATTGCCGGTGACACGTCCCGCCGACTGGTTCCAGACGAGATCGTAGACGAAATTGCCTTTTGTCAGGATGGTCGCCGGCACCAGCCAGATCGCCACCGGAATCAGCGCGGCGAGCACTGCCAGGCCCACTCCAGCGAGGAAGTTCGGTGTCGTCAGTCCCGCCCGCCGGTCGCGCCAGAACGGGTAGAACAGGATGGGCGCGCCGATATGGATCAGCACCACCGGGCCTTTCGTCAGCACGCCCATGCCGATGAACAGCCCGGCCAGAACGGCCTGCCAGCGGTTGCCGCTGCGGGCAAAGGCAATCAACGACAACAGCGCGGCGAGCACGAAGACCGTCAGCAACAGGTCGAACAGGATCAGCGTCGAATAGATGACGAACACGCTGCTTCCGGCAACCAGCCAGGGGATGCGCCGCGCGATGTCGTCGCGGCCCGGAAACAGGGTCTTTGCCAACGCCGTCGTCAGCCAGATGACGAGCGAGGAGGCGGCGAAGATGACCAGCATCGCCGCCGGCCGGCTGGCGCCGAAAATATTCCAGACAAGGTCGATAAGCCAAAACAGCAGTGGCGGCTTCTGCAGATAGGGCGCGAAATTCATCGTCGGGACGAAGATCTGTCCGCTCAGATATATTTCCCAGGTGACGCTGAGATATCGCGTTTCGTCGACGGGCAGCAGTGGCCGGAAAGCGACCGCGATTACGATCAGCCCAAGCAGAAAGAGGTAGGGGAGCAGCCGCTCGGTAGATGTCGGTGTCAAAGATCGAGATCCGCGCCAGAAACCATTTTCATTCCAGCCGAGCATAGTGCCGCGTTTCTGGACCGCGAACGACCGCACCATGATTTTGGCCGAATTGCAACGATGCCGGTTTCGTTTCGCAGATTTTGCGGACGATGGTCTCAAGGGCTTGAAAAACTTGCCGGCCGAGTCTTTTGGACCGCTGCCGGTTCCGGGGAACCTGAGCAAAATCAACTGGAGCGCAACGGCGGTGACAATTCGCGCATCAACAGTTCGAGCTCGCGCTGATCGCCTGTACCGGTCTTGTCGAAGATCGTCGCCAGCTGCGACTTGACGGTGCCGTCCGAGACGCCGCCGGCCGCGGCGATTTCCTTTCGCGTCAGGCCGGCGGCAACGTGACCGGCGACGCGCCTTTCTGCCGCGGTCAATCCGAACAGCGCCGCAATGGCGTCCAGCGCCGGGGTCGGTGTCGAACCGGCCGCGGCGATGAAGATCGCTGCGGCGGCGCGTTGCGAGATGCGCGCCGAGATTTCACGCCGCGCCAGCGGCATGACATGGGCCACCGCCGGAACGACCGTCCTGGCCAGGGGAATGTTGATGCCGCAAGGTCCGAGCGCGAATTCGTCGCGCGTGCCGAGCTGGACGGCACGGCCGATCGCGGCGTTGGCGTTGGCATAGGTGAACGAAAGCTGTCCGCGCACGCAAGCGACCGAGATGTTTTCGGCGAGCAGCGCTTCGGCTGACGGGTTGGCGAAGATGATGGTCATGTCTTCTGCGACGATCAGCACCGGATGGTCGAGGCTTTCGATGATGGAGCGGAAGATTTCGGCCTTGCGCCGCTCGGCCTCGAACAGGTCGCCGATGGTCACCGCGCGCCGCACATGCGGTGCCAACAGGCAGACAAGCTCGATATCCTCGCGGGAAATCTGGCGCCTGTCCTTGTCGGTAACCACCATCAACGTGCCGATCCGGGTCGGCCGCTTCATCAACGCCACCCAGAAGAAATCGTCCAGGCGGTTGGGTTGCACCCATTCGCGCACGATGCGGCTTTCGAGCCATCTCTGTCGCGTATCCGGGCCTTGCAGGGCGTAGATCGAATCGACGGTGAACGGCACGTCGATCTCCATCTTGGGAACCGCCGCATAGAACGGCACTTGCGAGCCGTAGTCATGCTTCAACGGCTCAAGAACTGCGGGATCGCCGCAAGACACCGAAAACCGCGCGGAGCTGCTGATCGTGTCGATGACGGCGAGCATGGCAAGCTGGCCTTCCGCCAGGTTGCAGATGGCCTCGAGTGTCGCCTGCCAGCGGTCGACGTCGGCAATCGAATCGTAGATCGCCTCAACGACCTGCGGCAACGCGCGACCGGCCGTGCCCGCCAGCGATGACATGAGCCCCTCTCATTTGCCGTCCTTGAGGCAACGAAGCTTCAACTCCTAGAATAACGCTGCGTAAGGTTGCCAACAACCCATTTCATCTGCTTCGCTCGGTCGCGAGGATCGCATGAACGTATCGCTTCGCCGCCAGCCATTTGCTCGCCGGTTGCGGCAAGACCCTTGCCTTCGCAATGCCGTGACGCCATAAGCAGGAAAAGGCGCCGCCGCAGCCGCCGCGAGGACTTGCTACAAGGACTTGCCACGAGGATTTGAATGAAAACTTTCCTTCTGCAGTTTTTCACCTGGTGGAACAGCCAGACATTGGGAACGCGCTTCCACACATGGCGGCATGGCAAGAAGGTCGGGCAGGACGAGGTCGGCAACGTCTACTACGAGGGCGGCGTCGATTCGGAAGGCCGCACCCGTCGCTGGGTCATCTACCGCGACTATTCGGAAGCCTCGGCGATTCCGCCCGGCTGGCATGGCTGGATCCATCATCGTGTCGACGTTGCGCCGCCAAGTGAAGACTACAAGCCACGCGACTGGCAAAAGCCGCATGTGCCGAACCTCACCGGCAGCCCCGCGGCCTATCGCCCGAAAGGCTCGGTGCTGACCAACCAGCATCGTCCGCAAGTGACGGGCGACTACGACGCCTGGACGCCTGGTTCGTGATCGATCGCCGCGACACGCGCGCGGTCCCCACGGGGGCGGTCCCCACGAGGGCGGTCCTTTGTCGCCACAATTGCTGTTTAGCTGTTTGCTGATCCGACAGCAGCAACTAGCCTTGGCGTTGAGAGAATCACCCGGGCGCAAACCACCGGACCTTGCATGAGCATGTTCAGCCGAATTTTGACGGGCGGATTAACCGCGGTCGTTCTCGCTTCTATGGTGGCGCTTGCTACTGCGCAGGAATTGGCGCCGCCTGCGCCGGACGCGTCGGTGGCGCCTGCAGCACCCGCAGTATCCGAGCGCATCACCAATCCAGTCGCTGAATTCGCCGGCATCGACAAGATCACCGGCCGTATCATCACCTTCGATGTCTACATCGACGAGACGGTTCAGTTCGGCGCTTTGCAGGTGACGCCGCGCATCTGCTATTCGCGGCCCGAAAACGAAGAGCCGAAGACGGATTCGTTCGTCGAGGTCGACGAGATCACGCTCGATCGGAAGATACGCCGTATCTTCACCGGCTGGATGTTTGCCGAAAGCCCCGGGATCAACGCCGTCGAGCATGCCGTCTATGATATCTGGCTGAAGGGCTGCAAGCAGAAGTCCGACGTGCCGGCACCCGCCGCCCCCAAAACCAACTAGAATCTGTCAGTGCGCGGCGGATACCGCGCCCTGCGGAACCGCCGCGTTGCCCGAGCGTTGGTGCCTCTCTACGGAGGACGTTGCCATGATGATGGCCAACAAGAACGAACTTCTCGACATCGAAAGGGGATTCTGGAGCGGCGGTGCCGACTATTTCAAGGCCAATGCCGATACCGACTGCCTGGTGGCCTTCCCGCAGATGGCGCGGGTGATGAGCAATACCGATCTGGCCGCAACTGCCACGGACCCGAACCGCTGGCGCGATCTCGACATCGACCTCAAGGGCATCATCGAGCCGGGCAGCGACATCGTCATGCTGACCTACGAGGCGCGTGCGACGCGGCAAGATGGCGAAGCCTATGCGGCGCTGGTCAGCACCGGCTATGTCCACCGCGTCAATGGCTGGAAGATGATGTTCCACGCACAGACGCCGCTGGTGACGGCAGCAAAAGGCTGACCGGCCGCAAGAGCAATTCCAGGAAAGTGTGAACGGCTTTCCGTCCGGAATTGCGTTTCTGTGAAACGATGAACCATTCCAGGTTATGGAAAAAACACGGCCTCGCCCTTCAGCGCCTCGGCCAGCATCTTCTCGTACTTGCCGCGCGGCACGTCGATTGCACCGAAGCGTTTGAGATGCTCGGTGGTGAACTGCGTATCGAGCAGTGCAAAGCCACGCGCCTTCAGGCGTTCGACGAGGTGAACCAGGCAGGCCTTTGACGCGTCGGTCTCCCTGGCGAACATGCTCTCGCCGAAGAACACGCGGCCGAGCGATACGCCGTAGAGCCCCCCGACCAATCGGTCGTTGTGCCAGGCCTCGACCGAATGGCAATGGCCCATCCGATGCAGCTCGATATAGGCTTCGCGGATCGGCGCGTTGATCCAGGTCGACCGACGTTCCTCGCGCCTTTCGGCGCAGGCCTCGATCGTCGCCTCGAAGTCGAAATCGATGCGGAACTCGAACAGGTTCTTGCGGATCGTCTTTCTCAGGCTTTTCGGTATGTGGAACCCGTCGAGCGGAATGATGCCGCGCGTCTCCGGCCGCACCCAGAATACTTCGGGGTCATTGGCGCTTTCGGCCATCGGGAAGACGCCGGAGGCATAGGCTTTGAGCAACAGGTCGGTCGGGATGCGATAACCGGGTGCGTAGGGACGGGTCATCGCTTCGCCCCTGTGTCACTCGCCTTCGGCCAAGTATTTTTCCAGCCAGTGGATGTCGTAGTCGCCATTGGCGATGTCGGCGTTGCCAACGAGGTCGCGAAACAGTGGCAGCGTCGTCTTGATGCCGTCGACGACGAATTCGTCGAGCGCGCGCCGCAGCCGCATCATGCATTCGACGCGGTTGCGGCCATGCACGATCAGCTTGCCGATCAGGCTGTCGTAGTAGGGCGGGATCTTGTAGCCGGAATAGACGCCGGAATCGACACGGATGCCGAGGCCGCCCGGCGTGTGGAAATGGGTGATGGTGCCCGGCGAGGGGGTGAAGGTGCGCGGATCCTCGGCATTGATGCGGCATTCGATGGCATGGCCGTGGAAGCGGATGTCCTCCTGGCGCACCGAAAGTCCGCCGCCCGAGGCGACGCGGATCTGCTCGTGCACGAGGTCGATGCCGGTAATCGCCTCGGTCACCGGATGTTCGACCTGCAGGCGCGTGTTCATCTCTATGAAATAGAACTCGCCGTCCTCATAGAGGAATTCGATGGTGCCGGCGCCGGAATAGCCGAGATCGGCGATCGCCCTGGCGCAGACGCCGCCAATATGCGCGCGCTCCTCGGCATTGAGCGCCGGCGAGGGCGCTTCTTCCCAGACCTTCTGGTGGCGGCGCTGCAGCGAGCAGTCGCGCTCGCCGAAATGCACGCCGCGCCCGGCGCCGTCGCCGAACACCTGCACTTCGATATGGCGCGGCTTCTGCAGATATTTCTCGATATAGACTGCGTCGTCGCCGAAGGCCGCACCCGCCTCCGAGCGTGCCGTCTGCAGCGCCACCTCGAGATCGGCCTCGCTACGCGCCACTTTCATGCCGCGCCCGCCGCCGCCGGCCGACGCCTTGATGATCACGGGGTAGCCGATCGCGGCGGCAATGCGCTTGGCTTCCTTGTCCTCGGTGACCGCGCCGTCGGAGCCGGGCACCACGGGAATGCCGAGGCGTTTTGCGGTACGCTTGGCCTCGATCTTGTCACCCATGATGCGGATATGGTCGCCGGTCGGGCCGATGAAGGTGATGTTGTGCGCGGCGAGGATGTCGGCGAACTTGGCGTTCTCCGACAGAAAACCGTAGCCGGGATGCACCGCGTCGGCGCCGGTGATCTCGCAGGCGGCGACGATCTGGTGGATGTTGAGATAGCTGTCGCGCGACGGCGGCGGGCCGATGCAGACGCTCTCGTCGGCGAGACGCACATGCATGGCGTCGGCGTCGGCGGTCGAATGCACCACCACCGTCTGGATGCCGAGCTCCTTGCAGGCGCGCAGCACCCTGAGGGCGATTTCGCCGCGATTGGCGATGAGGATTTTCTGGAACATCTTTCGCCTGTTCCCGGCTCTACTCGATCACGACGAGCGGCATACCATATTCGACCGGCTGCGCATCTTCAAACAGGATCGCCGTCACCGTGCCGGCGCGCGGCGAGGGGATCTGGTTCATCGTCTTCATTGCTTCGATGATCAGCAGCGTCTGGCCTTCCTTGACCTTCTGGCCGATTTCGATGAACGGCCTGGCGTCGGGCGACGCTGCCAGATAGGCGGTGCCGACCATCGGCGAGGCAACGGCGTTCTTCGACACGTCGGGCGTCGCCGGCGCGGCCGCTGCCGCAGGCTGCGCGGCTGCCGGGGCAAAGGCCGGCTGAGCTGTGGCGACGGCATGGACGGCCGGGGCCTGCCGCGAGACGCGCACCTTCAGATCGCCCAGCTCGACCTCGATCTCGGTCAGGTTGGTGTCGTTCAGTATGCCCGCCAGATCGCGGATCAGCTGCTGGTCAACACCGTTCTTCTTTATCGACATTTTCGAGCCTTCTGTTTGTTGGCCGGTCATAGGCGTGCAGCCAGCGCCTGCAGCGCCAGCGTGTAGCCGAGCGGCCCGAACCCGCAGATCATGCCGACGGCGACCGGCGCGACCATGGAGACGTGGCGGAATGGTTCCCGCGCGTGGATGTTGGAGAGATGCACCTCAGCGACCGGCAGCGGCGCGACAGCGCGGATGGCATCGTGAATGGCGATCGAGGTATGGCCGTAGGCGCCCGGATTAATGACGATCGCGGCGGCCTTGTCGGCGGCCTCCTGGATCCAGTCGACGAGGTCGCCCTCATGGTTCGATTGGCGGAAATCGATCTCCAGCCCAAGTGCGGCACCTGCCTGCTTGCAGTCGTCGGCGATCGCGGCAAGCGTCTTGCCGCCATAGATGCCCGGCTCGCGCTTGCCGAGCGCGTTGAGATTGGGGCCGTTCAGGACGAAAACCGTTTTCAAAATATGCCGACCTTTCCCGGCGCGGCTAAGCCGGCGCGCCGGACCCTCTATAATGGGCATAGACGCTGGCGAAAAGAGCGCAAGTGCGTTCTTTCGCCGTCCACAACAGCCGGAAAACGGCCCGTGCCGGAAACCCGCAGCCTAATCGAAACCCGAATGCTGATCAGAGCGCGGCCTTCGCCGCCTCGATCTTTTCGGCCAGCACTTCCTGGCCAAGCGCGCCGAACACCACCTCGTTGCCGACGACATAGGACGGCGTTCCGGTGATGGCGAGCTTGGTGGCGAGGTCATAGGTCTTGGAGAAGGCCTCGGTGATGCTCGGGTCCTTCATCTTTTCGCGCAGCGCCGCCTCGTCGGCGCCGAGCGACAGCGCCACCTTGATTGCCGCCGCCTCGGTGGCGCGCCCCTGGCCGCCGAGCAGCGCATTGTGGAATTCGCCGTATTTCTCCGGCTTCATCAAATGGAAGGCCATCGAGACGACGCTCGCCTTCTGCGAATCCGGGCCGAGGATCGGGAACTCCTTGAGTACGAAGCGCAGGTCCGGATCGGCCTTGGTCAGCGCGCGCATGTCGTCGATGGCGCGTTTGCAGTAGCCGCAATTATAATCATAGAATTCGACGATGGTGACCTTGCCGTTCGGATTGCCGACAACACCGTCGAAGGAGGAATTGAAGATCTGGTCCTTGGCGTCTTTGATGACGCCGAGACTGGCGACGCGCTGTTCTTCCTTCTGCTTGGCCTCGAGTGCCTGCTGGGCTTCCAGAAGCACTTCCGGGTTCTTCAGCAGATAGTCGCGGACGATGCCTTCGACTTCGGCACGGTCGAGCTTGGTACCTGAGGACGTCGTCTGGGCAAGCTGTGCCGTGCCGGCCTTCGCCGTCTGCGGATTGCCGGCGACGAAGCCGAACGCCAGCATGGCGAGAGCCGCTGCCACTCCGGTAGTGCCCAGCAGAATTGCCTTGGTCATGATCCTCGATCCTCTTGCCCGTGTTCCGGTCCGCTCGCTTTGGCTGGGTCGCAGCCTGCGTCCGAAAGGTTCACTTCTTCTTACCTGATGGTGCGTAGTTTATAATGTCCTGCGCGCGAAGCCAGCCCGGCTCGCCCCGCTTCATGCTCTGCTGCGCCCGCATGGCGAAGATCTTCGCATTCTTGTAGTCGCCGGAATAGAAATGCCCTTCGGCGGTTGCAAGCTCGGCGGCCGGGATGTTGCCGAGTTCCCCGTAAGCCTGTGCCAGGTAGCGGTATCCGGCGGCGTTTTCGCGATCCCGTCCGAGGCCGGTGTTGATCTGCGCCACTGCCTTCTTCAGCGAATCCTGCGTGCCGATCGCCATCAGCGCCTGGCCGTAAGAGACCGGCAACAGCCCCGATCGCGCCGGATCGAGGCTGACCGACTTGGCATAGCCGTCCGCCGCATCCTTCGGCCGGTTCGCCTTCATCAGGATGTCGCCGCGTAATTCCTGGAAATAGGGATTTTTCGGCTGTTCCTTGATCAACGCGTTGGTCTTGGTGAGCGCCGACGCCAGATTGCCGAAAAGATAGGTCATCTGCGCGTCGCCATAGCGTGAGGCGAGGCTGCCGGGGTTCTTGCGCATCAATCGCGACGCCGCCGCCTGGCCCTGCATGTAGGCGGCGATCTTGATGCGCATCATGTCGTGGCGCTGCTGCAGTGCCGGCGGGTCGACCTTGTCGACGTAAGGGCTCTGCTTCACCAGCACTTCGAGATTGGCGATACGCTCCTGCGGCATCGGATGGCTGATCCTGTAGGGATCGACTTGCGCGCCCGAGAGCGACAATGCGTTCTGGAAGCGGCCAAACGTCTTCAGCATGCCCATGCCGGACTGGCCGGTTGCATTGAGATAGGTGATCGCCGAACGGTCGGCGGTCATCTCTTCGGTGCGCTGATAAGCGAGGATACTGCGTTGCGCCATCTCGCCGCCGCCGGCCACCACGCCCATGCCGGCGCCGGCGAGACCGCGGCTGTTGCTGGTGGCGCCGGCCACCATGGCGCCGGCGCCAAGCAGCGTCGCCAGGATCGCCATCGTCTTGGCGCGCTCGAGCTGTTCTCGCAATTTCTGCTGGTGTCCGCCGGCGATATGGCCGGCCTCGTGGGCAATGACGCCAATGATCTCGTTGGGCGTTTCGGCCGTCATCAGCGCGCCGGTGTTGATGAACAGGCGGCGGCCGGCAACAAAGGCGTTGAAGCTCTGGTCGTTGACCAGCACGATGTTGATGGCGTCGCCCGACAAGCCCGCCGCCTTGAAGATCGGCCGCGCGTAATCGCGCACCAGCGCCTCGATCTCGGCATCGCGCACAACCGGCACATTCTGCGCAAAGGCATTGACCGAGCCGGCCATGGCGACCACCGCGGCAAGCGAAAGCGTCGCGAGGGCGCGCGCTGTCCTGGCGATCGTCGATTTGGGTCGGCTCAACATGGCAGGTCCACTGGTAGACGAGTGGGCGAAGGATGAAAAGTCGGCAGCCTAAACTTACCGAACTTGTGATCCCCACACCAATCGGGCATTTGTGCGGCGCGGCCAGCATGGCCGGCACGTGCGGACAAGTGTGGTGGATTGAAAAATGGTTGTTTCGCTTTCGCGCCGCGGCGCGGTCGAACCGTTCCATGCCATGGACATCCTGGCCGAGGCGAATCGGCTGAAAGCCAAGGGCCTGCCGGTCGTTTCCATGGCCGTCGGCCAGCCTTCCGATCCGGCGCCGGCCGGGGTTCGCGAAGCGGCGGCCAATGCCTTGAAAGCAGGCCGCATCGGCTATACCGACGCGCTGGGCCTCGCCGGCCTGCGCAAGGCGATCGCGGCGCATTATGGCGAGCACTACGGGCTTGACGTTTCGCCCGAGCGGATAGCCGTCACCACCGGATCGTCGGCTGCCTTCAACCTCGCTTTCCTGGCAATGTTCGATCCAGGCGACCGCGTCGCCATCGCTGCGCCCGGCTATCCTGCCTATCGCAACATCATGGCCGCGCTCGGCATCGACATCGCCGAGATCGAGTTGGACGGCGCCGCCTATCTGCATGCCGAGCACCTGCAAGCCGCGCATCGCGAAAAACCGCTGAAGGGCGTGCTGTTCGCCAGCCCGGCCAACCCGACCGGCGCGGTCATCCCCGCCGGCGATCTCGAGGCGCTGGTCGAGACGGCGCAAGAGCTCGGCATCGCCGTCATGTCGGACGAAATCTATCACCGGCTGGCCTATGCGGCGCCCGACACGACCGCGCTTTCTTTCGGCGCGGATGTGACGGTGATCAATTCCTTCTCGAAATATTATTGCATGACCGGCTGGCGCATCGGCTGGATGGTGCTGCCGCAGGAACTGGTGCGGCCAGTCGAGCGCATCGCCCAGAGCCTCTACATCTCGCCGCCCGAACTGTCCCAGATTGCCGCGATCGAGGCATTCAAGGCGACGCCAGAGCTGGAAGCGGTGAAGGCGCGCTATGCCTGGAACCGCGAGCTCCTGATGCAACGCCTGCCGGAGCTCGGCTTTGCTTTGGCCGCGCCCATGGACGGCGCGTTCTACGCCTTCTGCGACGTCACCAGGCACACCAATGACAGCATGGCGTTTGCGCGCCGGATGCTTGCCGAGGCGCATGTGGCTGCGACGCCGGGCCGCGATTTCGATCCGCTGCAGGGCCATCGCACGATGCGCTTTTCCTATGCCGGCAGCCACGACGACATGGTCGAGGCGATGGCGCGTATCGAACGCTGGCTGAAGTAGCGGGGCCGACGATGCCGGAGCTTGAACAGGCGCCCCAACTCGAACATGCGTTGCGCGAGGTCGCTGCCGAAATGGCGGAGCGTACCGATCGCGGCGACGTCGCCAGCTATATCCCCCAGCTCGGCAAGATTGATCCGAAAAAATTCGGCATTGCCGCGGTGACCAATGACGGCCGCATGCTGACCGCGGGCGATGCCGACGAGGCGTTTTCGATCCAGAGCATCTCAAAGGTGTTCACGCTGACGCTGGCGCTCGGCAATGTCGGCGACGCGCTGTGGCAGCGGGTTGGGCGCGAACCTTCGGGCAATCCGTTCAACTCGATCGTCCAGCTCGAGCACGAGAACGGCATTCCGCGCAATCCATTCATCAATGCCGGCGCCATCGTGGTCTCGGACATCCTGCTTGCCGGCCATCAGCCGCGCGAGGCGATCGGCGAGATCCTGCGCTTCATCCAGTTCCTGGCCGATGACGACACCATCATCATCGACCGCGAGGTCGCGGCGTCCGAACGCGCCACCGGCTTTCGCAATTTCGCGCTTGCCAATTACATGAAATCGTTCGGTAATCTCAATCACGCGCCGGAACTGGCGCTGGGCGTCTATTTCCACCATTGCGCTATCGCCATGAGCTGCCGGCAACTGGCCCTGGCCGGCCGCTTCCTTGCCAATGGCGGCAAGAACCCGGCGACCGGGCATTCCGTCGTCTCGGCAGAGCGCGCCCGCCGCATCGGCGCGATGATGCTGACCTGCGGCCACTATGACGGCTCCGGCGACTTCGCTTTCCGCGTCGGCATTCCCGGCAAGAGCGGCGTTGGCGGCGGCATATTGGGGATCGTGCCGGGCGTCGCCTCGCTTGCCGTCTGGTCCGCTGGCCTTAATGCCAACGGCAATTCCAGGCTGGGCTCGATCGCGTTGGAAAAACTGGCGAAGACGATGAACTGGTCGATCTTCGCGCCATAAGCATTTTGCAGCCAAATGGAATCATTTGGCGTCCGCACAAATGCGGCAAAACAAACAGTTAGAGCGGAATGCCCATTCAATTTGAATGCATTCCGCTCTGGTGCCTGTCGCCTGGAATTGGGACAAAAAATCCCGCGCAGCCGATCGGCAGCGCGGGATTTTTTTTAATCAGAAAGTCTGGCTAATGCACGGAAAAGCTTAGAAAAAGCCCTTCCGTTGCCACCAGCCGGCACGCTTCGGCTTGTCCTCGGCCTTTGCTTCCTCGGTCTTTGCCTCGTCGGGGACGATCGAGGAGACGACCGGCACGACCGGAGCATCCACCGGTACGGGCTTGCGCCGCGACGGCCGGACCTTCGGCGTTTCCTCGGCAGCCGCCACTTCGGTCTCCTGCGGAACCGGCGTGGGGGTCTCGCCGGAAGCCACTGAGGCGGCCTCGGCAGCCGATGTCTCGGCGCCCGCAATCTCGGCAACTGCATCCGCCGCAACCTTCTTCGGCTTGGCGGTACGGCGCGGCTTCTTCGGCTTTTCGGCGCTCGGCATGTCGTCGTTCGCCGGAGCGAGCACCGCAAGCTCTTCGGCCGGCGGCGCACCTTCCGGCTCGCCGGTTACGGGCTCTGCTTCCGACACGGCACCTTCCGTCATGGCGGCTGGCTCGCCGGGGGCAGCTTCCAAGCCGTCCTCGCCGTCCTCACGGCGATTGCGCTTGCCGCCGCGCTTGCCGCGCCGGCGCTTCTTGCCGTGACCGTCGTCCGCCGCTTCCGCCGTTTCGGCAACACCGGCCGGCGCTTCACGTTCCGCTTCGGCGCCTTGATCGCCGGCCGCTACGAAGGCATCGTCCATCGGCGCCGAAACGGAAGCACCTTCCACAGCAGCGCCATGCTCGCGATCGCCATGTTCACGTTCCCCGTGTTCACGATCCCCGTGTTCACGATCCTTGCCGCCGCGCCGTCTGCGGCGCTTGCGGCGCTTGCGATCGCGGCCTTCGCCGTCCTCGCCGGACCTTGGCTGCTGCGGCTGCTGGGCAGGGCGTGGCTGCTCGGCCTGCACCGGTGCCTCGTCTTCCTCTTCGATGACGATCTCGTCCTCGGGTTCTTCCGGCTCGACATAGGCCGGGAACGTGCGCGCCTCGACAAAGCCTTCCGGCTTTTCGGCCAGCGCGCCGCGGAAGATGGCATAGTGTTGTGCACCGACCGCGTCATCGGCTTCGATGGTGATGGTCACGCCGAAGCGGTGCTCGAATTCCACCAGCGTGCCGCGCTTGTGATTGAGCACATAGAGCGCGGTCGCCGCCGGCGTCCGCACCGTGATGTGGCTGCGCGAATCCTTGAGCAGGAATTCCTCGATTGCCCGCACCACCATCAGCGCGACCGACGAATCGGAGCGCACATGGCCGGTGCCGCCGCAATGCGGGCAAGGCTTCATGGTCGATTCCAGCACGCTGGCACGGATGCGCTGGCGCGACATCTCCATCAGGCCGAAATGCGAGATGCGGCCGACCTGGATGCGGGCACGATCGTTCTTGAGGTGATCCTTCAGCCGCTTCTCGACGGAGCGGTTGTTGCGGTTCTCCTCCATGTCGATGAAGTCGATGACGATGAGGCCGGCGAGATCGCGCAGCCTTAATTGCCGGGCGACTTCCTCGGCGGCTTCCAGATTGGTGTGAAGTGCGGTGTCCTCGATCGAGTGCTCCTTGGTGGAACGGCCCGAATTGACGTCGATGGCGACCAGCGCTTCCGTCTGGTTGATGATGATGTAGCCGCCGCTCTTCAGCGTCACCTGCGGCTGCAGCATGCGGTCAAGCTGCGCTTCGATGCCGTTGCGCACAAAAATCGGCGTCGTGTCGCGGAACGGCTGAACCACCTTGGCGTGGCTCGGCATCAGCATGCGCATGAAGTCCTTGGCCTCGCGGTAGCCTTCTTCGCCGGAAACCAGGATCTCGTCGATATCCTTGTTGTAAAGGTCGCGCACCGAGCGCTTGATCAGGCTGCCTTCCTCATAGACCAGGGCAGGGGCCGTCGATTGCAGCGTCAGATTGCGGACGTTTTCCCAAAGCCGCATCAAATATTCGTAGTCGCGCTTGATCTCTGCCTTGGTGCGGCTTTCGCCGGCCGTACGCAGGATGACACCCATGCCTTGCGGCACTTCGAGATCGGCGACCACTTCCTTCAGCCGCTTGCGGTCCTGCGCATTGGTGATCTTGCGCGAAATACCGCCGCCGCGTGCCGTGTTCGGCATCAGCACCGAATAGCGGCCGGCCAGTGACAGGTAGGTGGTCAGCGCTGCACCCTTGTTGCCGCGCTCTTCCTTGACGACCTGTACCAGCAGGATCTGCCGGCGCTTGATCACTTCCTGGATCTTGTACTGGCGGCGCACCGGCTTGCGGCGGTTGCGCACTTCTTCCAGCGCGTCCTCGGCGCCGACCGATTCGACCTCGTGATCGTCCGGATGCGAGGATTGCACCTCTTCCAGCATGCCGCGGTCATTGTCTTCGGAGGTTGCTTCGCCGCTTGTCTCTGCCCCGCTTGTCTCGACTTGTGGAACGGCTTCGGAGATTACATCGGCATCGACGCTGGCAGCGATGGAACTCGATCCGCCTTCGGAAGGCTCGGTCTCGCCGCTATCGGCGACTTCATCGCTCTGCCCGGCGGCACCCTCGCTCTGTCCGGCAATGTCGGACATGGTGTTGTCGGCAACGGCATCCAGCTTTTCTGCGACGGCATCTTCGCCGTTCTCGCCATTCTCACCGTCGGCCGCGCCTGCCTCGCGCCTGTGCTCGCCGCGGTCGCGGCTCTTGCCGCCGCGCCGGCGTCCGCGCTTGCCACGGTCGCGGCTCTGGCGGTCCTCGCCTTCGGCGGCTTCCTCGTCCTCTTCGTCCTGGGCTTCCTGTGCTTCCGCACGCAGCAGCGCCTGACGGTCGGCGACCGGAATCTGGTAGTAGTCGGGATGTATTTCACTGAAGGCGAGGAAACCGTGACGGTTGCCGCCATATTCGACAAAGGCTGCCTGGAGGGAAGGTTCGACGCGCGTTACGCGGGCGAGATAGATATTTCCTTTGAGCTGCTTCTTGTCCTGGGATTCAAAGTCGAATTCTTCAATACGGTTACCGCGAACGACGACAACGCGTGTTTCCTCCGGGTGGGAGGCGTCTATCAGCATTTTGTTGGGCATTATTTCGTTTCCTCCCGGCAGCCGTCGGCCGCAGCTTGCAGGACACTGCCCGCTGCCGTGGACCTGGAACATGGGTGCCGGACAATTGAACGTCCGCCGGCCGCTGCCTGAGCGCCATGGCGGTGCCGCCCGCAGCCGTAGTGGCGCGGTTTGTTGCGGACCTTTCCATGATTGCGCTTGAAGCCATCGTCACCAGCAGAACCTTTTGAACCAAAGCCCGGGAAAAACCGGACCAGCTTGTTTGCTCATACAGAGCCGGCACGGGACAATCCCGGCCGTTTTGCTCACGCAGGCGATTCCCCCGCCACGGGAGCACGCCTGCGAAAATCGTCGCGATCACCGATGCCTTCTTCGCCTGAAGCGAAAGGAGCCGTCTTGCGTCTGACCTGTAGCAGGAAGCTGCGGAGGAGGACGGTTCCAGGATTGCAGTGATCCACCATCGCTTTTATGATTTGGCGGGTTGGAAGGCAACCCCGATTCCCGATGCCGGCAAAAAGCCGTTCCGCAGCGGAAGCCCCGGTCCCAAGCCTTCCATGAAAAGGCTTGGTTAACCTTCTCTGGATACCAATCGTTAATCGAGTTCGCGGCCTGCCAGCACTTTGACAAGCAATAGGGCACTTCGACAAGCGATCGGGCATGACGCCAACGGGAGCGATTGGTAGAAAGATGGGACTGGCAGGCTTCGCAGACAAGGGCCGTCATCATGGAGGCTGGTTCTTCCGCACCGCCTGCCTGCTGCCGCTGATCCTGGTTTGCCTGGTCTTTTCGCCGCTTTCGCGTGCTGCCGACGCACCGCTCGGTGCCATAAGCTACAAGATGGCCGGCGATGCCACCAAGATGCGTATCGTCATCAATTTCGACCGCGAGCCCGACATCAAATGGTTCCTGCTGCGCGGCCCCAATCGCCTGGTCATCGATCTCCCGGCCACGAGATTCGCCCTCAATGCCAAGGATATGAAGCCGCGCGGGCTTGTCCGCGCCGTGCGTTACGGCGGACTCGGCGAGGGGAAATCGCGGCTGATTCTCACCGGCAAGGGACCGTTCGCCGTCGACAATCTCGACGTGCTCAAGAACGATGACGGCAACGGCTACCGCATCGCCATCGACATGTCGGCGGCCTCGCAGCGGGAATTCGACGCAGCGCTCGCCAATCAGGCGCTGACCACCGGCTCGACGGTCTCCGCCGACAAGGCCGGCAGGGTCGGTACCGGGCCGGTCTCCAATCCGGGCCATCGTTTCACCGTCGTCATCGATCCCGGCCATGGCGGCATCGACGGCGGCGCCGAGGGCCTGAACGGGACGGTCGAGAAGAACGTGACGCTCGCCTTCGCAATGGAACTGCGCGACAAGCTCGCCGCCGGCGGCAAATACGACGTGTTCCTGACACGTGAGACCGACATGTTCCTGCGGCTCGACGACCGCGTGCGCATTGCCCGCCAGCATGAGGCCGACCTGCTCATCTCGATCCATGCCGACACGATCAGCCTCAAGGGCATTCGCGGCGCAACGGTCTACACCGTGTCCGACAAGGCTTCCGATCCCGAGGCGCAGGCGCTTGCCGACCGTGAAAATCTTTCCGACCAGTTCGCCGGCATGGAGATCAAGGACGACAGCAAGGAAGTGACCGATATCCTGATCGACCTGATCCGCCGCGAGACGCATAATTTTTCGATGAGCTTCGCCCATACTCTCGTCGGACAGCTTTCCACCAGCGTCGGTCTGATCAACAACCCGCAGCGTTCTGCCGGCTTCAAGGTGCTGAAAGCGCCGGACGTTCCATCCGTGCTGGTCGAACTCGGCTATCTGTCGAACGCCAAGGACGAAGCGCAATTGCTCAGCGCCGATTGGCGCAACAAGGCGACCCAGAGCATAACCAACGCCGTTGCCCTATTTGCTTCGGCCAAGAGCGGAACGGGGGCCGGAGGCTGAAATGTCCGCCGGCGCCCACAACCTGAAGCAGCGTTGCACGGCGACAACACCCTGTGCTTTTATTTCCGGCATTCGAAACCGAAATTCCACGCTGCCGTATTTTGCCCACATGGTCGCGACATGGGTTTTGCGATTACGGTTTGGGATCGTCCCGAAAGCTTGCGCGAAGGGCGGCTTCGTTTAGGAAATTCCCGAACCAAGGACTGGAGCGGGTATGATTCGTCTCATTGGCTATTTCTTCGGCATCGGCACGACGCTGGCCCTTTTGGTCGCGGCGGGCGTGGCGATCTATATCGGCCATTTGTCGAAGGACCTGCCCGATTACGAGGTGCTGGCCAAATACGAGCCGCCGGTGACGACCCGCATCCACGCGTCGGATGGCGCGCTGATGGCCGAATATGCGCGTGAGCGGCGGCTTTATCTGCCGATTCAGGCGATCCCGGATCGTGTCAAGGCGGCCTTCCTGTCGGCCGAGGACAAGAACTTTTACAATCACCCCGGCATCGACGTGACCGGCCTTGGCCGGGCCATTGTCGTCAACCTGCAGAATGTTGGCTCGGGAAAGCGCCAGGTCGGCGCCTCGACCATCACCCAGCAGGTGGCGAAGAACTTCCTGTTGTCTTCAGACCAGACCTACGAGCGCAAGATCAAGGAGATGATCCTCGCCTTCCGCATCGAGCAGGCCTACTCAAAGGATCGCATTCTCGAGCTCTATCTCAACGAGATTTTCTTCGGCTTCGGCGCCTATGGCGTCGCCGGTGCTGCGCTAACCTATTTCGACAAATCGGTGAACGAGCTCACCGTGGCCGAAGCCGCCTATCTCGCCTCTCTGCCGAAGGGGCCGAACAACTACCATCCCTTCAAGCATGCCGATCGCGCCTTGGAGCGCCGCAACTGGGTGATCGACCAGATGGTCGAGAACGGTTACGTCACGCATGAGGAAGGCGAGAAGGCCAAGGCCGAGCCGCTCGGCGTCACGCCGCGCCGCACCGGCAACTATCTCTTCGCCGGGGAGTATTTCACCGAGGAAGTGCGTCGCCAGATCATCGCGCGCTATGGCGAGAATGCGCTCTACGAGGGCGGCCTTTCCGTCCGCACGACGCTCGATCCGAAGATGCAGCTGATTGCCCGCAAGGCCATGCAGAACGGACTTATGAAGTTCGACACGCTGCGCGGCTACCGCGGGCCGGTCACGAGCATCGACGTTTCCGGCGACTGGGGTGTGCCGCTGGGCAACGTCAAGCGGTTGGAGGACGTGCCGGAATGGTCGCTCGCCGTCGTGCTCGACAGCTCGACCACCGGCCTGTCCATCGGCCTGCAGCCGACGCGCCAGATCTCCGGCGAAATCGTCAAGGACCGCGTCGAAGGCACTGTCAGCAAGGAAGACATGAGCTTCGCCATGCGCCACGTGGTCGACGGCAGGACCGTCAAGGCGAAGTCGCCCGCCGACGTGCTGAAGCCGGGCGACGTGATTTTCGTGCAGAAGAACGACGGCTCGGACAACAGCTACAGCTTGCGCCAGGTTCCCGAAGTGGAAGGCGGCCTGATCGCCATGGACCCGCATACCGGACGCGTCCTGGCCATGGTCGGCGGTTTCTCCTACGCGCAGTCGGAGTTCAACCGGGCGACGCAGGCCATGCGCCAGCCGGGATCGTCGTTCAAGCCGATCGTCTATTCGGCCGCCCTCGACAATGGCTATACGCCCGCCTCGGTGATCATGGACGGGCCGATCACCATCCAGAGCGGCAACACGACCTGGACGCCCAAGAACTACGACGGAACGGTGGCCGGCCCGGCGACGTTGCGCTCCGGCATCGAGAAATCGCGCAACCTGATGACGGTGCGGCTTGCCAACGACATGGGCATGAAGCTGGTCGTGGAATATGCCGAGCGTTTCGGCGTCTACGACCACCTGGCGCCGTATCTGCCGATGGCGCTGGGATCCGGCGAGACGACGGTGATGCGCATGGTGTCGGCCTATTCGATCATGGCCAATGGCGGCAAGTCGATCAAGCCATCGCTGATCGACCGCATCCAGGATCGCTACGGCAAGACCGTCTTTAGGCAGGACGAACGCGGCTGCTCAAACTGCAATGCCGCCGAGTGGCAGGACCAGCCAGAGCCGGAGCTGGTCGACAACTCCGAGCAGGTGCTCGATCCGATGACGGCCTACCAGATCACATCGATGATGGAGGGCGTCGTGCAACGCGGTACCGGCGCCACCATCAACGAACTCGGCCGTCACATCGCCGGCAAGACCGGAACGACCAACGACGAAAAGGATGCCTGGTTCATCGGCTATACGCCGAACCTCGTTGTCGGCCTCTATATGGGCTACGATCAGCCGAAAGGTCTTGGCAAGGGCGCGACCGGCGGCGGCCTTGCCGCGCCGATCTTCAAGGATTTCATGCGCGTGGCGCTGGATGGCACGCCCAATGTCGACTTCAAGGTTCCGGAAGGCATGAAGCTGATTGCGATCAATCGCAAGACCGGCATGCGGGCCAACGCGGGCGACGCCGGAACCATCATCGAAGCCTTCAAACCGGGTACCGGTCCCGCCGACAGCTACTGGGTGATCGGCATGGGTGCGGACGGCTCCAACGCCACCGGCGGGGCGCTGTCGCCGCAGGCCAACCAGGCCATCCAGTCGGGCGGCGGCGGGCTCTACTGACAATCGCTACATCGGGTCGGGCCGGCTTGACGATGATGGTCGAGCCGGTCCATTCCGCTTTACAGGGGCCGGTACATTACAGGGGCCGGCGCTTTACAGGAGACCGTGCCGTCCCTATGTATCGCGCCACCAAACCGCCATCCAGCAACAGGACAGAACAGCCAGCCATGCGCGCGGAAACGCAAAACATTGTCGACGAGATCAGGCAGGCGATCACCCTGCTGAGGAGGCATCTTTGACTGGGACCAAGCCATAAAGCGGCTTGAGTACCTGAACGTCCGTGCCGAGGATTCGAGCCTCTGGAACGAGCCGTTGGAAGCGCAAAAGCTGATGCGCGAGCGTCAGGGCCTCGAGGAAGGTATTGCCGCGGTCAAAGGCCTCACCCAGGCCTTGGAAGACAATATCGGCCTGATCGAGCTTGGCGAGGAAGAGGGCGACGAGGGCGTCGTTGCGGAGGCCGAGGCGGCGATCCGCTCGATGCGCGGCGAGGCCAAGGCGCGCCAGATCGAAACGCTGTTGTCGGGCGAGGCGGACGCCAACGATAGCTATCTGGAAGTTCATGCCGGCGCCGGCGGCACCGAAAGCCAGGACTGGGCCTCGATGCTTCTGCGCATGTATACGCGCTGGGCCGAGCGCCGCCGCTTCAAGGTCGAAGTGCTGGAAGTGCATGACGGTGAAGAAGCCGGCATCAAGTCCGCCACGCTGCTGATCAAGGGCCACAACGCCTACGGCTGGCTGAAGACGGAATCCGGCGTGCATCGTCTCGTGCGCATTTCGCCGTATGACAGCAATGCGCGCCGCCACACCTCCTTCGCCAGCGTCTGGGTCTATCCCGTCATCGACGATACGATCGACATCGACGTTTCCGAATCCGACGTCCGTATCGACACGTATCGGTCGTCGGGATCGGGCGGCCAGCACGTCAACACCACCGATTCGGCCGTGCGCATAACCCATCTCGCCACCGGCATCGCGGTTGCCTGCCAGGCCGAGCGCTCCCAGCACAAGAACAAGGCCAAGGCCTGGGAAATGCTGCGCTCGCGGCTTTACGAGGAAGAGCTGAAGAAGCGCGAAGCTGTGGCGAACGCCACCGAAGCGTCGAAGAGCGATATCGGCTGGGGCCACCAGATACGGTCCTACGTGCTGCAGCCCTATCAGTTGGTGAAAGATCTGCGCACCGGTGTCGAGAGCACCAGCCCGTCGAGCGTGCTCGACGGCGACCTCGATGATTTCATGGAAGCCTCGCTGTCGCAGCGGATCGAGGGTGGCGCCGGCGAAACGGTGGCCGATATCGACTGAGGCCGCCGGGCACCAATCCGGCAGGAATGTGGGTTCATCACGCGAGAGTTACGGCCATCGTGCGAGAGTGACGAGCTCTCAATTTGCACCTACCTGTCGTTCTACAACTTTGTTTTTCGTAGAGTTTTTCAAAATCGATTTCCGCTTTTGACGCGGATGCCTCGGGCCTGCCGGTGCCAAGCCTGGAACCAGCGCGAGCCAAATCCCGTTATTGGCGATCCCTCTGCCGGGGGTCGACGAGGTTCGTCAACCAGGGCGGCAGGTTGGTTCCGGCTGCAGAGGTCGGCGTTCGATTGCGACAGCAATTCCTTGCGCCAACCAAGGAATCAGCCCAGCATTCATGCGCTGGGGAGGAAAAAAGCATTTATGGCCGGACGCGGCGTATCTGCGACCTGACGATCCGGCCACTGGGAAGACACGTTCCGGGAACGGGCAAGCGAAATGCTTGACAACCGTTGATAGGAACTGCGCTCATGCCTGCTCTCACAACCAGACCGGCCCCAGTCGCCCGCACGGCGCGCCGACTCCTGAATTCACTTGTCGCGGCAGTGGTTTTGATTGCTGCCGCCATTCCATTTGCGGCGCCTGCTCTGGCGCATGATGCCAAGCCGACCGCGGCAATGCCGCAAGGCTGGAGCTATCCGTTCTCCTGCTGCTCGGGCTATGATTGCCGCGAGGTCTCTCAGACATCGATCAGCGAACGTCCCGAGGGCTATGTCATCAAAGGAACCGGGGAAGTCGTGGCCTATAGCGACAAGCGGATCAAGAATTCGCCCGACGGCGAATATCATTGGTGCTCCGTTGCCGGTGCCAATGACGGAAAGACCATCTGCCTGTTCGTGCCCCCATCGTCCTACTAGCGCATGACGCCCAAAAGCTTGCCCACGGGCTGACCCGAGCGTGTGCAGCGGTTTTGGATCGATCGGCCTTCGATCTGTGCATCGCAGGCTCACAGGTCTGCTGACCGGCAGTTGTCAGGAGCGTTTCTTTATGCTGCCTTTGCCGTACGGGGCGGCGGCATTGTGAGGGACCAATTCATGACCATCAAGGCAAGCTGCCACTGCAAGGCGACGACGTTCGAGGTTTCGCAAGCGCCGCAGACAGTGACGCGATGCACCTGTTCCTTCTGTTCGAAACGCGGTTCGTTGTGGGCCTATTACACCCCATCGCAATTCAGACTCACCAGCCCGCCGGAGAATGTTTCGTTCTACCAGTGGGGATCGAAAACCATAAAACACGGTTTTTGCGCCACCTGCGGCTGCGGCACCTTCACCGAGACGCCGGACTGGTCGACAGGCGAGCCGAATTTCGACAATCCGAAGATCAGCGTGAACTCGCGGCTGTTCGACGATTTCGATCTCGACAAGGTCGAAGTGGTGGTCATCGACGGCAAGAATCTCTGGTAGCCGATCGAATTGGGGTGGTCGCGCGAGCCGCTGCAGGCGTGTGGAATTGAGCCGGGGAAAGCCGCGGCAACGGCTTTTGCTGGTCCGTTTTTCGCCGCATTTCATGGTACAAGTCGCTGGAAGGGCTGATGCGGTGCGCCGTTGCGCGACCGTGGAATGGAGAGGGACCACCATATGAAAAAGATTGTGCTCGCCGTCGTGGCGACGGCTGTGCTCGTGAGCGCATGCACCACCGATCCCTACACCGGGGAACAGAAGGTTTCCAACACCGCTGCCGGCGCCGGTCTCGGTGCTTTGGCGGGTGCCGGGCTCGGCATGCTTGCCGGCGGTAACGACCGCCGCAACGCGCTGATCGGCGCGGGCATCGGCGCGCTTGCCGGCGGTGCCATCGGTGCCACCATGGACCAGAACGAGGCCGAACTGCGCCGACAGCTTCAGGGCACCGGCGTCAGCGTCACCCGCACCGGCGACCAGATCATCCTCAATATGCCGTCCGACATCACCTTCAACGTCGACCAGGACGCGGTGAAGGCCGGTTTCTATCCGGTGCTGAATTCGGTTGCCCTTGTGCTGAAAAAGTTCCGGCAGACCACCGTCGACGTGTTCGGCCACACCGACTCGACCGGCGGCGACGAGCACAATTTCGACCTGTCGCAGCGCCGTGCTTTGGCGGTCGCCAACTATCTGTCCGGACAGGGCGTCGATTCCCGCCGCTTCGCCGTCACCGGCTTCGGCAAGACGCGTCCGATCGCCTCCAATGCGACGGCTGCCGGCCGGGCTCAGAACCGCCGCGTCGAGATCCAGCTGTCGCCGCTCACCTGAGGCAAGCACATGAACCGAGAGCGGCCCCGCAAGGGGCCGCTCTAATGGTTATGCCGGACCACCGGCCGCCGGCGCCCTTCGTTCGCGATATCAGGACCGGGCCGGCTGATCGACAATTGCGGCAACGATCCGGCGCACGATCGGAAGCACAATCAGCAGGCTGGGAAACGCAACAAGCCATGAAGCGCCCCACGCATAGCTCCAGGCCGCTATAAACCCGTTCGTCCAGCCTGCGCCGATTGCCGTCGAAACCGCCGAGACAATCGAGGACATCAGAATCGAAAGAACCAACGGCATCACCACCGCGCCGTAGGAGGGCGGCAGCTTTCTCAACTTGAAGGCTCGGTCCGGTGATGCTTGCATCGAAATCTCCTAATAAAAAAATATGCGTAGGCGCTATTGTGAGGACGATCAGGCGGCATATGCCGTCTGCAGCGCCAATTCCCGAATGAAGCTTCGCAGCGAACGCGGCTCGCGGCCAAGCACGGCACGCAACGTCAGGCTGTTCCCGCCGAGGCCGTATTTGGCGTAGTGGCTGTGTACTTTGGCCAGCATCTGCAACTGCCGGTCCGTATAGGGAAGGCGGGCCTTCGCCGCCCAGTCCTGAAATGTCGGCTCGCCCGCCGAAACCGGCCGGCCAAGCGCTTCGCTCATCATGGCGACGACCTCTTCGCGGCTGTGCATACCGTCGGCGCACAGCTCGAGGGTCGCATAGGACAAACGCGTTTCGGTCAGTGCGATTGCCGCAACTTCAGCCACATCGCGATAGTCGACGCGGGCGAGCTTCGCCGTCCTTGGAAACGGCTCGGCGAAAACGCCGTGCTCGACGACGGACGGCCAGGCCGCCGCGATATTTTGCATGAAATTGGCCGGGTGCAGAATGGTGTACTCCATGTTCGTCGAATAGAGGGCAGCTTCAACGGGTACCTTGCTTGCATGGTTTTCCAGCCTCGTATTGGTCGGCTGGATCACCGACGAAAAGACGAACTTTCGAACGCCTGCTCGCGCCGCCGCCTCAACCATGGCAACCCCCATGGCGGCTTCGTCGGGAGCAAAGGCCGGTCCGATGTGAAAGACACCGTCGACACCTTCCACGGCCTGCTCAAGGCTCCGATGGTCGCGCAGATCTCCGATCGCGATCTCGGATGCACCGGCTTTCTGGGCTTTTTCGGCACTCGCGGCGTCACGAACAAGCGCCCGAATCCTGGCATTGCGGCGGACGAGTTCAGGCACCACCAAACCGGCAACGCGGCCTGCGGCGCCTACGATCAGGACCGTTGGACTGGGTGTTCGCATGACGATCTCCTTCCCTCAAGTCTGCCTTTCGGCCTATGCAGGGAAGATAAAATCTAGCGAACTGCGTTACAATTGATCGATTTTGCGATAGTTTCTCCCGATTTTCGGGAGAAAGGAGCGATGAGCCGGATAGATGATTTCGAAGCCTTCATTGCCATTGTCGAGCACGGCAGCCTGACGGCTGCCGCACGCCGGCTGAACCGCTCACTGCAGTCGGTCAGTCGGTCCTTGGCGACATTGGAGGAATCCATCGGGGTCGAGCTTCTGCACAGGACGACACGCCGCTCGACGCCGAGCGAAGCCGGAGCGGCTTTTTTCCAGCGCATCAAACCCGCCGTCGAGGAAATTAACGAAGCCAGGCTTCAGGCGGCCAACCGACGGTCGGAGCCGTCGGGCATCCTGCGTGTGAGTGCCCCGGTTCTGTTCGGCCCGGATTTCCTGATGCCGGTCATCGCCGACTGTATGCGGACATATCCCCGCGTCGAGGTTGACCTCCAGCTTTCCGATGAATTTGTCGATCTTGATGCCGAGGGTCTCGATTTGGCGGTCCGGATCGGCAATTTGCCGGATTCCAATTTACGTGCGAAGCGGCTGGGGGCGTTGCGGCGCGTCGTGTTCGGCGCACCTGCCTACTTCCAGCAACGCGGCCGACCGGCCCATCCGCTTGAATTGCGTGAGCACGATTGCATCGTACGAACTGTCGACGGCCGCCCGGGCGAATGGATGTTTCAGATTGAAGGCAAGCCCCGGTCGGTGAAGGTCGCGGGCACTTTCCGGTCGAATTTGATGATATCCATCTATGCAGCCGCGGTTCACGGATTGGGTCTGGGCTACTCGCCGCTTTGGCAGATAAAACACCTGGTGGACGACGGCCGCCTGGAACTGGTTCTGACCGAATTCGAGCCTGTGCCGGTGCCGATACACGCCGTGTGGCCGGAAGGCAGATCATCCTCCGCCAAAGTTCGCGCTTTTCTGGACCTGCTGGCATCCCGCCTGGAGCTCAAGAACCTTTAGGGCGCAAAACTAATCTGAGCGCCGATCTTACCTCATCGACATCAAGTTCGTGATCAGAACTGCCTTGGCGGCGTTGACCACGGGTTGATGGACCTCCGAATGACCGATGTCATTCAGCTGATCGGTCGTCAAATTTGCCAATGCCCTGCGTCTTGCGACGGTCCGCCGCCACCCCGTGAAGGCAGTGATCATCATTGCTGCGCTTTTCAGGCCAGACCCAAGCCAGCGGCGTTTGGACGCGCTGCTGCCGGCGCGAGTTCCCGTGTGAGCCATTTCTTAGTCTCCCGTTTCGAGTTTGCGGGTGGGAGCGTGCCACGCAGGTGTTTTCGGGCTGTTCGGCTGTGCGTGAACAATTGGGAGGAGTCCGACGATCCGCCGTTAAATCGGTGTTAAATCAATCTACCGAGATGCTATTCTGTCGCTGCGGTCAAAGTCTGGAGACGATTTGTGCGCATCCGGTTGCTTGGTGGCCTGGAGGTTACTTCCCCGGAGCACCGGCCCGTCCGGTTCGCCACACGCAAGACTTCGCTTCTTTTTGCTGCTCTGGTTCTCGCAGGCCGCCGCGGCCATCGTCGCGAGCAGCTTTCCGAAGCCTTTTGGCCGGGGCGAAGCAATGGGCAAGCCCGCAATAGTCTGCGGCAAGCGCTTGTCGACATCAGGCGCTCGTTCCCGGCCAGCTTGGATGCCACCGTCTACATCGATGGGGATCAGGAGACCGTCGTGCTGATTGCCGGTCCGGATGAGGCGGACATCTCGGTGTTCGACCGGAAATTAGAGGAGGGCCGGACCACCGATCTCGCCTTCGCAGCCGATCTCTATCGCGGTGAGCTGCTTGCCGGGCAAACGATTCCTGACGAACTGGACGAGTGGTTTGGACCGTATCTGAGCAAGTATCAGCGCAAGGCGCTGCAGTTGGTCGATCGGCTGAGCCTGGCGCTGCCCGCACCCGGCTCAGCGGAAGAGACGGCCTGCGAAGGGCTCGCGGAGAGATTGCTCGCCTCGGATCCGACGGCGGAGGCAGCCCATCGGGCGCTTATCCGCATCCACGCTCATCGAGGTCACGAAAACGCGGCCTTGCGCCAGGTCGAGCTGTGTCGGGCAGCTTTAAAAAAACATCTGAATGCGGACCCAGAGGAGCAGACAAGCTCACTTGCGGCTTCCCTGCAGTCCCGTGAAAGAACTGAACGTCAGCGGCCTGAGCCAAGCTCTGCCGCCGCATCACTGGCGCAGGTTCTGGCGGCCCCGACGAGGCGCGACGACCAGCCGTCGATTGCGGTGCTGCCGTTTCAGAATCTAAGCGGTGATGTGGAGCAGGAATATTTCGCCGACGGCATGGTGGAAGACATTGTCACCGCCTTGGCTCACTTTCGTCACCTGTTCGTGGTCGCACGGAATTCGAGCTTCACCTACAGGGGACGGTCCATAGACATAAAGCAGGTCGGGCGTGAGCTGGGCGTGCGCTATGTGGTCGAGGGAAGTGTTCGCCGGGCGGGCGACCGCCTGCGCATCGCCGGGCAGCTCATCGACACCTCGACGGGGGCCTATCTCTGGGCCGACCGTTTTGATGGAACGCTCGCCGAAGTTTTCAGTCTGCAGGACCAGGTCGCCTCGAGCATCGTCGGCGCAATCACACCGAAAATGGAGGAGGCTGAGATCGAGCGTGCCAAACGCAAACCGACAGAAAGCCTCGATGCTTATGACTACTATCTCCGCGGGCTGGCGGCCTTTGACCGAACGATCACTAGTAGATCGGCGATTGACGACGCCTTGCGCCTCTTCATGAAGGCGATCGACCGTGACCCGGAGTTCGCGATAGCCCATGCGCGGGCGGCGCGGTGCTACGCTACCCGAAAAAGCAACGGCTGGATGGTCGACCGTGCAGAAGAGATTGCCGAAGCTACTCGACTGGCCAGGAGAGCGGTCGAACTCGGAAGGGACGATGCAATTGCGCTTTCCTACGGTGGATACGTCCTCGGCTACGTAGGCGGCGACCTTGATGATAGTGCGGCTTGCATCGATCGCGCGCTCGCTCTCAACCCGAACTTGGCCGCTGCTTTGGGCGTCAGCAGCTGGGTGAGGGCTTGCTTGGGCGAGCCAGGCAAGGCCATCGAGCACGCCGCGCTTGCCATGCGCCTAAGCCCATTGGATCCACGCCTGTTCGCTTGGCAGTTCAACACCGGGCTCGCTCATTTTTGTGCAGGCCACTACGATGACGCCGTCGCTTGGGCGGGAAAGTCGCTGCGGCACCAGCCGAACTACGTGAGCGCGATGCGTGTAGTGGCGGCGGGTCATGCCCTTGCGGGGCGCCTAACGGAAGCGCAGCAAATGATGGCCCGGCTTTGCGAGTTCGATCCCTCGCTGCGGCTTTCGAATCTCGCCGAGGTGCTGCCGCCGTTTTATCGACCGGACGATCGCAGCAGATATATCGAAGGCCTTCGCAAGGCGGGCCTGCCGGACTAACCCCATCTCAGCGCGAAGCGAGGCTGTCTTATGCAGGTTTCGGTGCTTCGCGCGTCCGCAGGACGCACAAGCGCTGCAGCATCAGACCTTGGCGACGATCCGCATGAAGGCCGGCATGTCGTCGCCGAAGCCGACGGTCGCGTCATTGTCTTCCTGGCGCTGGCGGGCAGGGCGCTCGCGCTGCGGCCTGGTATCGCCGCGTTCGGGCGCGCGCCGATCGGGCGAAGCCTTGCGGTCGGGTGAAGCCTGGCGGTCGGGCGAAGCCTGGCGTTCGGATGAAGCCTGGCGCTCGGTATTTTCGGAGCGGATCGCGTCCTTGCGGGTACGCCGCTCGCCGGTGTCGGCGACCGCGGCTTCGGCCACGACTGGCTGTTCCTCGCTAACCGCTTCCGGCGACGCTTCCTCGCTGCGCTTGGCGTGGCGCTCGCGCGGCTTGCGCTCGCCCCTGTCCTTACGGTCGCCGGCATCGTCCTTGCGGCCGGCGCGACGCGGCGCACCGCGGCCACGGCGCGGCGCCTCATCGTCGCCGCCTTCGCTGGCGACGACCGTCGACAGATCGCCGTCATGCCACTCGATCTTGTTGCCGATCAGCCGTTCGATGGCGTCGATGTATTTGACGTCCGACTTGGTCGCGATGGTGAAGGACTTGCCCGAGCGTCCGGCGCGGCCGGTGCGGCCGATGCGGTGGACATAATCCTCGGCATGGATCGGCACGTCGTAATTGAAGACATGGCTGACGTCGGGAATGTCGAGACCGCGCGCCGCGACGTCCGAAGCGACGAGATAGCGCAGCTTGCCGTCGCGGAAATTGGCCAGCATCTGCATGCGCGCGCGCTGGTCCATGTCGCCATGCAGAGCGCCGGCGTCGAAATCATATTTCAGCAGCGAACGGAACAGCTCCGACACTTCGACCTTGCGGTTGCAGAAGATGATGGCGTTCTTCAGCTCGGCATCCTCGGCTTTCATCAAATTGCGCAGCGTCTCGCGCTTGTCCCACGGCTTTGGCCCGGATTTCACCAGCCGCTGGATAATGTTGGTGGCGGCCGATGCTGCCTTCGACACTTCGACGCGCACCGGCGCGTGCAGGAATTTCTCGGTGAGCTTGGTGATTTCCGGCGGCATCGTCGCCGAGAAGAACAGCGTCTGCCTGGTGAACGGGATCATCTCGCAGATACGCTCGATGTCGGGGATGAAGCCCATGTCGAGCATGCGGTCGGCCTCGTCGATGACGAGGATCTCGACACCATTGAGCAGGAGCTTGCCGCGCTCGCGATGGTCGAGCAGGCGGCCGGGAGTCGCGATCAGCACATCGGCGCCGCGCTCGAGCTTCTTGTCCTGCTCGTCGAAGGACACGCCGCCGATCAGCAGTGCGATGTTGAGCTTGTGGTTCTTGCCGTATTTGACGAAGTTTTCCTCGACCTGCGCGGCGAGCTCGCGCGTCGGCTCGAGGATCAGCGTGCGCGGCATGCGGGCGCGGGCGCGGCCCTTTTCCAGCCGGGTGAGCATCGGCAGGACGAAGGACGCCGTCTTGCCGGTGCCGGTCTGGGCTATGCCCAGCACGTCCTTGCCGAGCAAGGCGTGAGGGATGGCGCCAGCCTGGATCGGCGTCGGCTCGGTGTAGCCGGCATCGGTAACTGCGGAAAGGACCTTCGGCGACAGGCCAAGGTCTGCAAAGGTCAACGCTTCTTGAGCGATCTGGGTGTCTGAGGACAAGTTTGGCTGTCTTTGGCTGGTTCGGGGGCGCAACATATGCAGTCGCGGCAAGCGCCGCGCGCCTGCAAGATTGGTATTGCAGGTAGGCGCAAGCCCACGATTTGTCAACACAAACGGGCGGCATTGGCGCGATTGTGAAGTCGTAACCTTAATCGCGATGCTTAATTTGCGCAGTGGCCGCTGCGCCGGCTCAATACCTGAACTGTTCGGCGAGAATGCGCTCGTTCCACGAATGGTTGGGATCGAACAGCAGCGTCGCCGTTGCCGTCGGCGATTCCCTCACCGTGACCGTCGTCACCGCCTTGACCTCGGTGTGGTCGGCGGCGGCATTCACCGGCCGCTTTTCCGGCTCCAGAATGTCGAAACGCACGATCGCCTTGTTGGAGAGCAGCGCGCCGCGCCAGCGGCGCGGACGAAACGGGCTGACCGGGGTCAGCGCCAGCAGCGGAGCGTCGAGCGGCAGGATCGGCCCGTGCGCCGACAGATTATATGCGGTCGAGCCGGCCGGCGTCGCAATCATCACGCCGTCGCAGTGCAATTCCTCCAGCCGCTCCTGCCCATCCACGGTGATGCGGATCTTGGCCGTCTGGTACGACTGGCGCCAAAGCGCGACCTCGTTGATCGCGAGCGCCGAAATCGTCTCGCCTTCGGCCGTCACCGCCTGCATCTCCAGCGGACGGATCGTTTCGGCAACGGCCGCCGCGATGCGCCCGGTCAAGCCGCTGGCGCGGTATTCGTTCATCAGGAAACCGATGGTGCCACGGTTCATGCCGTAGACCTTCTTTCCCGTGCTCATCGTCTCACGCAGGGTCTGCAGCAGAAAGCCGTCGCCGCCGAGCGCCACGATGATCCCGGCTTCTTCGACGGATGCCTGGCCGTAGCGTGCCGAAAGGCTTTCCAACGCCGCATTGGCGTCGGCGGTACCGGATGAGACGAAGGCGAAACGGCTGGCGGTTTTGCTCATGGCTCTCAACGACAACCGATTGGGACGACCGCCTGGCGACCGATTGGCGGCGACCGGTTGCTGGGCCGCGCCAGCGCCGGGTTAGCATGGGTGGGCATTTCTGCAAAGGGAGGGAGGTGCCTGCAGATGGCGACCAAACAAGCCGCACTCGCGCATCATGTCGGAGGACAAAATGATGTGATGGTTAAGACTCGCCTTAAACTCTCGTAAAGCCATATCGATCATGTTAGCCGGCAGCGGACGGGCGGCGTGGGGGCTAACCAGTCGAGGCCGATCTATTGCCGCTGGCACGCTTGATTATTGTCTTCCTGATGCTGGCAAGTTTTGCCCTGGCTTTCGCGGAACTGGTGCGCCAGTCGGAGGAAAAGAGCTTTAGACCCGAGCCCACGGCCTCACGCTGCGGCGACGCGGCGGGGACACCCTGTCCGCAAAGGGCGCTTTAACGCCACAGCGCCAGTGCTTATCGGGCTTGCAACAGATGGCAGCCGGCCTGGCGCTTTTGCGCGAGATACTCGTCGACAAGCTGGCGATAGCGGACTTTGCCGAAGCTCGGGAAATGGCCGCCGTGCACGACCGAGACATCGAGATCGCGCATGCGCAGCAGCGTTTCGACATAATCGTCGATATCGGAGTGATAGACGTCGTCGATCAGCGGGCCGTCATAGATGATGTCGCCGGAAAACAGGATGCCCGTCCTGTTTTCGTAGAGCGCAATGCCGCCGGGTGAATGGCCGGGCGTGTGGATGACCTCGAAGGCACGGTCGCCGAGATCGACGATGTCGCCTTGCTCGAGCAACCGGCCGGCTGGTGCGGGCAGGATCTGGTAGCGCTTCGTGTCCCAGCCTTGCGGCATGCCGTCGAACATCTCGTCGGTGGCATAGCGGTCGGCAACCGTCCATTCGTTGCGCGGGTCGGCGAGGATTTCGGCCTCGGCCGGGTGGACGCAGCGGTCGGGAAATTCGTGATGGCAGCCGATATGATCGAAATGGGTGTGGCTGGCCACGCAGGTGAGCTTGCGCTCCGTGACCAGCGGCACGTGGCGGCGCAGGCTGAAATGGCCAAGGCCGGTGTCGAACAGAAGATCGCGGTCGCGGCCGCGCACATGCCAGATGTTGCAGCGGAAGAACGGCTTGATCCACGGCTCGTGGATCAGCGTCACGCCATCGCCCATGCGGATAGTTTCGTACCAGTTAGGAGCGTCGATGATTGGAAGCGAGCTCATGTTTGGTCCGCAAGCAGGATGATGTCGCCAGCATCGCACGATACCGCGACCACGTCGCCCGGCTGGACGGCCGATGCCGAGGGAACCTTGGCGATGAAGTGCAGCGCCGGGTCGGTCGTGGAGGTCCCCAGCACACGCTTGAAGCTGCCCTGGAAGACGACGTCGTTGACCTTGACCATACCGAGCGCCACAGCACCGCCGGCAGCGCCGAGAACAAGATGCTCCGGCCGGACGGCCAGCGCAACGGTCGAGCCGGCCGGCAATGTGCCGGGCAAAGAGAGCGACCCAAGCTTCGTGTTGACGGTGATTTTGCCGCTCTTCGCCTCGGTCACTGTTCCGGAAATCAACGTGCTTTCGCCCATGAAAGTCGCGGAAAAGCGCGTCGCCGGCCGTGCATAGACGCGCTCGGGCGGTCCCTCGTCCTCGATGCGCCCGTCATTCATCACCACGCAATGATCGGCCAGCGCCATCGCCTCTTCCTGGTCGTGGGTGACGTGGATGAAGGCGGTGCCGACGCGTTTCTGGATCGCCTTCAATTCATCCTGCATCTGCCGGCGCAATTTCAGGTCGAGCGCGCCGAGCGGCTCGTCGAGCAGGAGCACCGCCGGCTCGACCACCAGGGCGCGCGCCAGCGCCACGCGCTGCCGCTGACCGCCGGAAAGCTGGTGCGGCTTCTTGTCGAAGGCAGTAGCCAGCCCGACCAGCGCCAGCGCCTCGCGCGCCCTCGCTGCCCGGGTTGCGCCATCGACACCCCGCATGCGCAAGCCGAAGCCGACATTGCTGCCGACGCTCATATGCGGAAACAGCGCGTAGTCCTGGAACACGGTGGTCGTCGGCCGCTTCGCCGGTGGCACGGCGGTGCAGTCCTCGCCGCGGATCAGCACCTTGCCCTCGCTCGGCGTGACGAAGCCGCCGAGGATGGACAGAAGCGTCGTCTTGCCGGAGCCGGACGGCCCGAGCAGGATCGTGTAGCTGCCCGGCTCGATCGTCAGCGAGACGTTCTTCAGCACCGTGTGCTGGCCGAAGCGATGCGAGACGGAGCTTATATCGACCAGTGGCGCACTCATGCCGGCTTCCTCCGCAACAGCATCAGCTCGAACAATACCACCAGTACGATGGAGACGGCGAAGACCAGCGAGCCGACGGCGTTGGTCTTGGGATTGAGGCCGGAGCGCAGCAGGTTCCAGATCTCGACCGGCAGCGTCGTGTCGAAGCGCGTCAACAGGAACGAGATGACGAATTCGTCCCAGGAGAAGGTCATCGACAGGAAGAAGCCGGCGAAGATGGCCGGCGCCATGATGGGCACGGTGATCAGCAGCAGCACCTTCCATTCGGGCGCGCCGAGGTCGCGCGCGGCGCGCTCGATATTGATCTGGTGGTCGCCCATCTGGCTGTAGACGATGGCAAAGCAGAGCGGCAGGTTGATCACGACATGGCCGATGCCTGCGGCAAGTAGAGACTTCGGTACGCCGGTCCAGTTGAACAGCACCAGCAGCCCCATGCCGATGATGAGATAGCTGACGGTCAAGGGCAAGGTGATCAGCCCGCGCATCAGGCCCGAGCCCGGCAAGGCGAAGCGCGCAAAACCCCAGGCGGAGAGAAAGCCAAGCGTGACGGCGACAGCCGAGGAGACGACCGCCACCAGCAGCGAATTGACCAGCGCCGAAGTCAGCCGCGTGTCGGCGAGCACGGCCTCGTACCAGCGCAGCGACGGCCCGGTGAAGGGCGGGATCGGAAACGACGTCGCCTGCAGCGAAAACAGCACCAGCACCACCACCGGCAGGAAGATGAAGCCATAGATGGCGATGGCATAAAGGCCGGAGACGAGGCGGATGAGCGCGCGCATGGTCAGGCCCGCTCGATCTTCAGCCAGCGGGAGCAGGCGAGGTAGGCGATAGTGACCACCGCCATCAGGATGATCGACAGCGCCGAGGCGAGCGGAAAGTCGCCGCGCCGGCCGATCTGCATCATGACGAGTTGCGGCATCAACAGCTCGTTGTTGCCGCCGAGGATCTGCGGCGTGATGTAGTCGCCGATGCATAGCACGAAGGTGAGGAAGGCGCCGACCATGATGCCAGGCAGCGTCAGCGGCAGAACGACATGCAGGAAGGTCCGCAGCGGCCCGGCGCCGAGGTCGGCGGCGGCCTTCCGGTAGCTGGGGCTGAGCTGCTTCAGATTGGCAAAGATCGTCAGCGTCAACAGCATGACGAAGAAATGCACGAAGCCGGTGACGGTGGCGAGCCGAGTATTGGCGAGCTGCAGCGGTTCGCCGAACAGGCCGGAGCCGGTCAGCGCGCGATTGACGACGCCGTTCTGTGCCAGCACCAGCAGCCACGAATAGGAGCGCACGACATAGGAGGTCCAGAAGGGCAGCACCGCCAGCATCAGCGCCAGCCGCTGCCAGCGCTCCGGCACCTGCTCGGCCAGGATCCAGGCAAAGGGATAGGCGAGCAGCACCGAAATCACGGTGACAATGGCTGTGACCTGCAGCGAGTTCACCATCGCCTGCCAGTAAGATGGATTGGCAAAGAACTGGCTGTAGTTGGACAGCGTGAAGCCGCCGCCTTCATGCGCCGTCAGGCTGGATACAGCCATGGCGACGAAGGGCAGCACGAAGAACAGCAATGTCCAGCCGAGCGCCGGCGTGACCAGCGCCCAGGGCAGGGCACGCCCGCTGTTGACGGCGTTCACGACCGGCAGCCGGTTATTGCGCCTGCAGCATTTCGGTCCAGACGTCCTGCATCTTCTTGTCGAGATCGGCATTCGGCGCCGGATAGGACTGGGCGCGGGCGAGGAATTCCGGCTGCTCGTCGAAGCGCAGGATCTTCTTCTGCTCGTCGCTCAACGCCGCCTTGCTGTTGGCCGGCATGCCCCAATAGCAGGACGAGGTGGCGAGCCGCGCCTGGCCTTCGGGGCTCATAATGTACTGGATGAATTTAAGCGCCAGCTCCTTGTTCTTGGAATCCTTGAACATTGCCAGCGACTGCGACCACAGCACGGCGCCTTCTTTCGGGATAGAGAAGTCGAGGGCAGGGTTTTCCTTGGCCAGCCCCGCCGTCACCCATTCGCCGCCGCCGACCAGAATGTCGACCTCGCCGGTCGCCAGCGCCGTCTGGCTGGCGGTCACTTCGCCGACCAGCTTGGCGTTGGCCTTCATTTTGAGCAGCTCTTCCTTGATGGCGGGAAGGTCGGCCTCGGTCAGTTCCGCAGTCTTCTTGCCGATCGCCAGTGCGGCCATGCCGATGACCGGCAGGTAATAATCGTAGATGGCGATCTTGCCCTTGTATTTGTCGCCGGTCAGCGCCGCCATCGACTGCATGTCGGCCGGGTCGACCTTGGTCTTGTTGTAGCCGATCGTGTTGTAGCCGAACTTTTCGGTGATGCCGTAACGCTTGCCGTCGACGACGGTGGAGCTATCCATCTTCACCTGCGGAAACAGGTCGGCCAGCGGCAGCTTGTCTTCCGGTAGCGGCTCGAACAGGCCTTTTTCGACGCCGCGCGGTACGTCGATGCTGTCGATCACCATCACGTCCCAATCGCCGGGCTGTGATTGATCGACGATGGCCAGGCCGGCGCCGGTGCCTTCGAACTCCTTGACATTGACCTTGACGCCGTTCGCCTCCTCGAACGGCTGCAGCAGCGCCGGATCGGCGTGATCGCACCAGATCAGTGCGTTGAGATCCTGCGCCTGAGCGAGGCTGCCCGCCGCCAGCAGCAGTGCTGCCGCGGCACAGGCGCCTTGGAGATGGCTCTTTAGAACGGAAAGCGGATTCCTGACGGTTGGATTGGGGGTCTTTGGATTGATGGACATCGAGTGTTCTCCCATGCCTTTTTGGCTTGTAGGAAAAAATTGAACCAATTCTAAAATTGAGTCAATTCTGTTTTTGTGGCAAACAGCCGCTATGAGCGGATTGCGGGCAAGGCAGAAGGCGGATCGGCACCGCCGCATCATCGAAGCAGCGGCGGCGCTTTTCCGCGATGCCGGTTATGAAGGCGCCAAGATCGAGACCATCGCCGCGCAGGCCGAAGTCTCGGTCGGCACCATCTACAATTACTACCAGAACAAGGGCGACATCCTCGGCGCCATCGTCTCGATGGAGGTCAACGAGGTGCTGAATGCCGGGCGCGGCGTCGTCGCCAACCCGCCGGCCAATGTCGGCGACGCTCTCGATACGCTGCTCGGCATCTATATCGAGCACTCGCTGCATTATCTCAGCAAGGAGATGTGGCGGCAGGCGATGGCGATCTCGACGCAACTGCCGGACAGCCCGTTCGGCCAGGCCTATACCGGGCTGGACCGCGCCCTGACCGAGCAAATCCGCGCGCTGATCGTCCGCCTGCAGGCGCTCGGCCTGGTGCGCCGCGACATTGACGGGCCGGCGCTCGGCGAACTCATCTTCAACAACATGAACATGATGTTCATCGAATTCGTGAAGCGCGAGGAGGCGAGGATTGCCGAACTGCGCACGGCGATACGCAGGCAGAACAGGATATTGGTGGCGGCGATCGGAGTGTAAGAAGATCAAGGGCGAATAAGGCCTGCAACACAAATCGCCGCAGCCGGAGCATCGCCTAACGGTTGATCAGCCATAGAATGGCCGAGAGCACGATGCTGACCAGTATCCCCGTGGTGATAGGGACATAAAGCCTGAAGTTCTCACGCTCGATCACGATATCGCCGGGCAGCCTGCCAAGGCCGGTCCGAGCCAACCAAGGCCACAGCAGGCCTATGGCAACTATGCTGAGACCAACCACGATCAGAGTTCGCGACATGGCAGCATCCTGCCGATAAAAATGCCGGGCGCCTAGTATGGACCCGGATCACCCAGCCGTTAGGCCTGCTCGAGCGAGGATTTCAGGAGCCGGCGTGACATGCCCGTGCGGCTTGCAGTAGACGGGGTCGATCGCGTGATAGCCAAGCAGATGGCCGAGTGGCGCCAGGATCGCCAGCGCCACTCGCTGGATCGCAGGTGGCGGGTGCGTGAAGACGATCACGTCGGCAAATTCTCTGGCGATGACTGCTGCCTGAAGCGGCGAAGGTCTACCTTTTCTGTCCACCTTGCCGGCATTGGCCAGGCCGAAGAGCATGCCGATCAGCAGCTCGAAACGGTTCGGGTCGACATTGTCCGCACCTGGCGCCCGGTGGACTTCGACCAGGACATGCGCTTCTTCGGTTTTGCTGCTGTTCCACCAATCATGTGCGACGCCTGCTTCGACCGTGGCGGATTGGCCAGGCCCCAGGGACAAAGTGCTCCCGGCGATGCAAGCGTCGAGACGGCCACGGAGGACGGTAAACCGTTCCGTCAGATTCGGGTGGAAGTGCTCGCCCACCACTGCGGCTCCCGGCCGGGCGGTCAGATGAGCGATGCCAGGTCCCTGGCCGCGGTCTTCGGTGCCACGCAGGATGACCGCATATTCGCCGGTCACCTTGTTCTCGTAGACATCTCCACAGCGTGACATGGATCGGCTCCGGAGTTTCAGAGCACCAATGCCCGGCAACTCTATCGTCAAAGGCTTGGTCGTTCAACGACGCTCCAACGGGCGATTGCGGAAACATCAGTTGCCGGCTCTTCGTCAACGCGGGCGATCAGCGCTCTACCGAACATGCTTAGGCGGCCGCGCTCGCGGAAACGGCACGACCGTCAGTGGCGCCTTGCGGAATTCCGCGATGGCTATTTCTTCAATCAGCGCGTCGAGGGCCTCGTTGACGCGTCGGCTCGTTTCATCCGCGCCGCAGAGGCGGTTTTGTGCGCACTCCAAAAGCTCGCGCGCCGCGGCGAAATCACTTCGCATGACAACACCCTTTGGTTTTTGGCCCGCCGCACCGACATTGTCGGCGCGCTTAATTGAGCGAGTGCTAATATACACAGGAGCAATTTAATCGAATGGTACGAGATGGCCGAGGCCGGGAGAGAGGGCCGAAATGACGGCTCTGCAACGGCGAAGTCACGCCCGGGCTCAGCGTCTCTAGATATGAGATGCTAACTCGTTGTCTGGCGACAGATTTTGCCAGCAATTTCACGGAAGTTTCTGGTGACCCGACGAGGACGGTCCCGACACGTACGCCCCTAGTACGATCTTGGGCGGCTTATATATTCTCTGGCGGCGGCAATCTGGCGCCGGTGCTCGCGGAGGAAGGCTGCGCCGAAACAAATGGCGAAGGCCAGTACTGAAAGGCTTGTCGTTGCTCTTGATGTTGGATCGGGATCGGGACTTAGCAGGAAACGGAAACCGAACGCGAAGGCGAAGACGATAAATCCGCCAAATATGCCGTTGATGAAGGGGGCGGTCGTGCGTTTCTGCTCCAACGAAGACTCCTAGGTTTTCCGCTAGGGAACTATGGTTTCCGCTAGGGAATATATGCGTTGAAGCTGATGTGCTACCGATCCTGACGGCCCCGGCCTGTGGATATCGGGGATGAGCAGATATCAAGCGCCCCGGAGGTCTCAAGAAGCCCGTACTGGTGCCCCCGGACGGAATCGAACCGCCGACCTTCGGTTTACAAAACCGCTGCTCTACCAGCTGAGCTACAAGGGCACGGCGCTCCGGTTACCATATCTGCTGCGCCAGTAAAGACAAAACTCCGTTTTCCGCTGCCGCGAACGCGGCGGTTCTGCCGCCAAGGCGTCCTGAAAACGGCCAATTCGCTTCCTATATTGATCGAAGGTGCAATCGCATCAGCGAGGGCTGTCGCATGATCAGGTTTGTCATCATTCTCCCGCTCGTCGTCGTGGCCTGGGTTCTCCTGGTGAAGCTCATCAAGGACCTGAAGCACGCCAATATCGACTGGACCGGCGTCACCACCATCATCGGCTTCATCGCGCTCGCCTTCTGGCTTCGCCATATCACCGGCATGGGCTGAGGCCAGCCGGTTGTTCCGGTGAACTGTCGACGGCGCGACCGTTCGTGGTCGCGCATCAGACCGCGCGATTTCTCCCGCCGAGAAAAAATCCAAAAGGACCTTCGAACCTTTTTCCTTGTCGCGACGACTGATGGTCAAGAGGCGGTTGGATCGCCTCTCACAACAAGGAGATCGTCATGTTCAAGCGCACCATCGTTTCCGGCCTCGTCGCCACCACCGTCGCCGCCGCCATGCTGGTTGGTACGGTTCAGCCTTCGGCCGCCCATCACAAGCACAAGCACCTCGGCATCGGCATTGCTGCAGGTGTCGGCGGCTTCCTGCTCGGCAGCGCGCTCGCCCAGCCGCGCACCGTCTATATCGAGGAAGACGGCGGCTCCTGGCACGTCCGGCGCTGCCTCAATCGCTACCAGAGCTACGACCCGTACTCGGACACCTATGTCGGCTACGACGGCTATCGCCATCGCTGCTGGCTTTGAGGGCCACTATGCCAGCTTGGGAGGAGGTGACCGTTTCAGGCAACCGGAAGAAGGGGCACCCCACTGCCCCTTTTTCTGCGCGTCTGAGTGGCAGGGCAGAGGGGTTGTTCCTCCGACCTCTTAGGACCTGGGTTCCTCGCCCGCCGCGAAGCGGGGGAGAGGTGGCCGCCCACGGGTCTTGCCTTCGGCAAGCCCGAGGACAGGCTCCGCGGCCGGAGAGGGGGCCTTCGTAGGGCGCGGTCCCCTCTCCGTCGCGGCTTCGCCGCGCCACCTCTCCCCACTTCCGTGGGGCGAGGAACCCAAGCTGGAATAAAGCCGCGCTCCGTCAGCCTCTCTGTCCTGTCGAACATCGCCCACTTAAGACGAGATCGGATGCCGCTTCAGCATTCGCCAACACTCTTGCCGATGTACAGCGATTTCCCAACAGCCTAATCTGCACCGAGCCGAAACAGGGGAGAGGGCGCTTGGGCGAGCAAGATCCGAACGAAGAGCCGATCGAGACAATTTTCCGCAACGGCACAATCACCACCGTCGGCATCTTGCTGGCGTTCTCGCTGGGCTTCATCACGCATTGGGCCGCCAACCCGATACCGTGGGAAATCTATCACCTGGCCGCCGTCGTGCCGATTTTGATCGGCATTGCCCTGCAGATACGAGCGCTGCGGTTGCTGCTCGACATAACGTCTCTACAACGGCGCGTTTATGAACGCGCCAATCGTATCTTCATTGCCGGCCTCATCTTCACCGCCTGCGGAGTTGGGCTGGCGATGCTGCTTGATTTCTACGACCTATCGACCAAGAGCGCGGTGCCCGGGGCCTAGCTCTGGCCATCCTGGCAGATGTCGCACCATTCCGCGCCGGTCAGCGCTGCCATGCGCTCGGCTCGCTGCCAAGGCCGGGAGGGGTCGGCAGCCCGCCGATCATCCTCGTCACCTCCGCCGCCGCATCGCGCACAAGCGGGCCGATCTCGGCCAGCCGTTCCGGCGTGACCCGTACTGTCGGCCCGGAAACCGAAACGCCGCCGATCGGCTCGCCGAATTCATTGAAGATGGCGGCGGCAACGCAGCGCATGCCCGGATGCCGCTCCTCGTCGTCTACCGACCAGCCGCGCAGCTTGATCGTCACCAGGTCGCGAGCGAGCGCCGAGATGTCGGACAGCGTGTTTTCGGTGAAGCGCTCCAGCCCGGCCCGGCGCAGGATGGTGGCGACGCGTTCCGGCTCGAGATGCGCCAGCACCGCCTTGCCGATGCCCGAGGCATGGAAGGAGCTGCGCGTGCCCGGCCGGAAGAAGGCGCGGATCGCCTGATGCGTCTCGACCTGACTGACGAAGACGACGCAATCGTCCTCGGCGACGCCGAGATTGGCGGTCTCGCCGGTCTTCTCCATCAGTTCCTGCATGACGATACGGGCGCGGTCGACCAGCTTGCGGCGGCGCAGGAACGCCGCGCCCATGCGATAGGTCTCGACGCCGATCGACCACAGCTGGTCAGGGCCGTCGAACTCGACCATGCCGTGGTTTTCCAGCGTCGTCAGCATGCGGTAGGCGGTGGATGCCGGCAGACCGGAACTGGCGGCGATCTCGCTCAGCGACAGGCCGCTGCCATCGGCGACGATTGCCAGGATGCGCAGCGCCCGGTCCAGCGACTGCACCGAGGCGGCCTCGGCCGGCCCGTTGAAGGCGCGCGGCCGGCCGCGCTGGCGTTTTTCGGTGGTCTCCATCGGGCCATTCTTCGCTCTGTTCGCCCAACAAGCAATGAAAAAGTTTTTCACCGATTTGCCAAGCGAATTCGTGGAAAACAGAAAGTCAAATCAATTCAACTCACAAGAGCCGTTTTCTAGAAATGAAAAAATATTCTGAAAAAATTGAAAAATCATTGGTGCGCTGGCATCATAGGCTATCAACAATTCCGTGGAGGCTGACATGGCCAGGATGCGCGCAGTCGACGCAGCGGTTCTCGTTCTCGAAAAGGAAGGCATCTCCTGTGCCTTCGGCGTGCCGGGTGCTGCGATCAACCCGCTCTATTCGGCACTGAAGGCGAGGGGAAGTATCCGCCACATCCTTGCGCGTCACGTCGAGGCGGCCTCGCATATGGCCGAAGGGTTTACCCGCGCCAGATCGGGCAATATAGGTCTGTGCGTCGGCACTTCGGGTCCCGCCGGCACCGACATGATCACCGGCCTCTATTCGGCCGCTGCCGATTCAATTCCCATCCTCTGCATCACCGGGCAGGCGCCGCGCGCGCGTCTCAACAAGGAGGATTTTCAGGCCGTCGACATTGCGGCGATCGCCGCACCCGTCGCCAAATGGGCGGTCACCGTCATGGAACCCTATCTGGTGCCGATGTCGTTGCAGAAGGCGTTTCATCTGATGCGCTCGTCGCGGCCGGGGCCGGTGCTGATCGATTTGCCTGTCGATGTGCAACTGACCGAGATCGAGTTCGACATCGATGCCTACGAGCCGCTGGTGCCGTTCAAGCCGGCAATGTCGCGCGCCCAGGCGGAGAAGGCGTTGACGATGCTGAACGCGGCGGAAAAGCCTGTCATCGTCGCCGGCGGCGGCATCATCAACGCCGATGCGTCCGATCTGCTGATCGAGTTCGCCGAGGTCACCGGCGTGCCTGTCATCCCGACGCTGATGGGCTGGGGCGCGATCCCCGACGACCACCGCCTGATGGCCGGCATGTGCGGGCTGCAGACCTCGCACCGCTATGGCAATGCGACGATGCTCGAAGCAGATTTCGTTTTCGGCATCGGCAACCGCTGGGCCAACCGCCACACCGGTTCGGTCGACGTCTACACCAAGGGCAAGAAATTCATCCACGTCGATATCGAGCCGACGCAGATCGGCCGGGTCTTCGCACCGGACCTTGGCGTCGTCTCAGATGCCGGTGCGGCGCTTAAGATGCTGCTCGACGTCGCCACCGAGTGGAGGACGGCCGGAAAATTGCGCGACTGGTCGGGCTGGGCCGGCGAATGCCGGCAGCGCAAGAAGACAATGAAGCGCAAGACCCATTTCGACCAGGTGCCGCTGAAGCCGCAGCGCGTCTACGAGGAGATGAACAAGGCGTTCGGCCGCGACACCACCTATGTCACCACGATCGGCCTGTCCCAGATCGCCGGGGCGCAATTCCTGCACGTCTACAAGCCGCGCAACTGGATCAATTGCGGCCAGGCCGGCCCGCTCGGCTGGACATTGCCGGCAGCCCTCGGTGTTCGCGCCGCCGATCCGGACCGCACAATTGTGGCATTGTCCGGCGACTATGATTTCCAGTTCATGATCGAGGAACTGGCGGCCGGCGCACAGCACAAATTGCCCTACATCCATGTCGTCGTGAACAATGCCTATCTCGGCCTGATCCGCCAGGCGCAGCGCGGCTTTTCGATGGACTTCGAAGTCAGCCTGGCCTTCGAGAACGTCAACCGGAAAGACGAGCCTGAGGCGGGCTACGGCGTCGACCACGTCGCCATTGCCGAGGCGATGGGCTGCAAGGCGGTCCGGGTGCGCCGGCCGGAGGAATTCGCCGGCGCGTTCAAGGAGGCGCAGCGCCTGATGGACGAGCACCAGGTTCCGGTGGTGCTCGAATTCATCCTCGAGCGCGTCACCAACGTTTCGATGGGTACCGAAATCGACAAGATCACCGAATTCGAGGAGCTAGCCGAACATCACGAAGATGCCCCCACGGCGATCGTCATGCTCGATTAAGCCGCATATGAGGAACTACTGCCATGCCACGGTTCTCAGCCAATCTTTCGATGCTCTTTGGCGAGCATGACTTCCTCGACCGCTTCGATGCCGCCGCCCGCGCCGGCTTCAAGGGCGTCGAGTATATCGGCCCCTATGACCATGCGCCGGATGTCGTCGCGGCCAGGTTGAAGAAGAACGGGCTGACGCAGGTCCTGTTCAACCTGCCTGCCGGCGACTGGGCCAAGGGCGAGCGCGGCATCGCGATCCTGCCCGACCGCATCCCGGAGTTCCGGCAGGGCATTGCCAAGGTCGTCACCTATGCCCAAGCGCTCGGCTGCGAGCAGGTCAACTGCCTCGCCGGCATCGCGCCGCAAGGCGTCGATCGCTCCGTGCTGGAAGACGTCTTCGCCGAAAATCTGGCTTTCGCGGCCGAAAAGCTGGAGCAGGCCGGCATCAGGCTGCTGATCGAGCCGATCAACACCCGCGACATTCCGGGCTTCTTCCTGAATTACTCGGACCAGGCTCTGGCCCTGATCGACCGCGTCGGATCGAAGAACCTGTTCCTGCAATACGACATCTATCACATGCAGATCATGGAGGGGGATCTCGCCCGTACCATAGAGGCAAACCTCAACCGCATCGCGCATATCCAGCTTGCGGACAATCCCGGCCGTCATGAGCCGGGGACGGGCGAGATCAATTTTCCTTTTCTGTACAACCACATCGACCGCATCGGGTACTCCGGCTGGGTCGGGGCGGAGTACAAGCCGAAGGGCGGAACGGAAGCCGGGCTTGGGTGGTTTCGGGACCTGGCCGGGCAGGGCAGCGCGGCGGCGTAGACGCTACGTATCGTACGTCGCGTTCCTGCGCGCCCCCCTCTGGCTTGCCGGCCATCTCCCCCACGAGGGGGGAGATTGGATGTCGCCGCCGCTTTCGCCAATTTTCGAGGTTTAGAAAGTTACAAGCCGACGCCGAAATTGCCGATCTCCCCACCCGTGGGGGAGATGGCCGGCAGGCCAGAGGGGGGCGCGAAAGAACTCGGCCTTAACAAGGAAACACGACGGAGAACTAAAATGGAAATCATCGGCTTCATCGGCCTCGGCATCATGGGCACGCCGATGGCGGGGCATCTGCTAGACGCCGGTTATCAGGTCGTCGCCAGCGACCACCGCTCGAAGCCGCCGGCCGATCTCGTCGCCAGGGGATTAAAGACCGTCACCGGCCATGATGCCGTTGCCCGCGCGGCCGACATCGTCATCACCATGGTTCCGGATACGCCGCAGGTCGCCGATGTGCTGTTCGGCGAGAACGGCGTCGCAACCGGGCTGACGAATGGCAAGCTGGTCATCGACATGAGCTCGATCTCGCCGATCGCGACCAAGGAATTCGCTAAAAAGATAAACAATCTCGGCTGCGACTATCTCGACGCGCCGGTATCGGGCGGCGAGGTCGGCGCCAAGGCGGCGTCGCTGACCATCATGGTCGGCGGCGAGGAAACAGCCTTCGAACGCGCCAAGCCTATCTTCGAGAAGATAGGCAAGAACATCACTCTGGTCGGACCCAACGGCGTCGGCCAGACCACCAAGGTCGCCAACCAGATCGTCGTCGCGCTGACCATCGAGGCCGTCGCCGAAGCGCTGGTTTTTGCATCGAAAGCCGGCGCCGACCCGGCCAAGGTCAGGCAGGCGCTGATGGGCGGGCTCGCAAACTCGCGCATCCTGGAAGTGCATGGCGAGCGTATGATCAAGCGCAGCTTCGCGCCGGGCTTTCGCATCGAACTCCACCAGAAGGATCTTAACCTGGCGCTGGAAGGGGCAAAGGCGCTGGGCGTAGCACTACCCAACACTTCAACGACGCAGCAATTGTTCAACTCTTGCGCGGCGAATGGCGGCGCTAAGGAAGATCATTCGGCGCTGGTTCGGGCGCTGGAGCGGATGGCGGGATGTGAAGTGGGTGAATAGTGAATTGTGAAGTGGGTGAATAGTGAATAGTGAATAGGTAGTCAGTTGCAGATAGGTGAGTCGTTGGTAGTGAATTGGTCACGACTTACGTACACTCTCACCATTCACCATTCACCATTCACCATTCACCATTCACCATTCACTCTCTCAAAAACTTCCTCGCCGCATAAAGCGCCACCGCCGCGGCATTCGACACGTTGAGCGAGCGGATGGCGCCGGGCATGTCGAGCCGGGCCAGCGTCGTCACCGTCTCGCGCGTTTTCTGGCGCAGGCCTTTGCCCTCGGCGCCAAGTACCAACGCGATCTTTTCTCCGGCAAAGCTCGTTTCGAGCTCCGCCGGCCCGTCTGAATCCAGGCCGATCGTCTGGAATCCGGCCTCGTGCAGCTGCTCCAGCGCATGGGCGAGGTTCTTCACCTCGATCTGATCGATGTGTTCGAGCGCGCCGGAAGCCGACTTTGCCAGCACGCCGGATTCCTGCGGGCTGTGGCGCGCCGTGGTGATCAGTGCGCCGGCGCCGAAGGCGACCGCCGAGCGCAGGATCGCGCCGACATTGTGCGGATCGGTGATCTGGTCGAGCACCAGCACCAGCCTGGTGTCGCCGAGCGCATCGAGGCGTTTCGGTTTCAGCGGCTCGGCCTCGATCACCACGCCCTGGTGCACGGCATCCGAGCCGGTGACCTTGTCGATGTCCCTGGGTTCGACCAACTCCGCCTTGAAGGGCAAAGCGCCAAGATCGGCGATTGCCAGCCGCTCGGCAGCGTTGCGCGTCACCAGCATCTTCTTGATTTTTCGGCGCGGATTGTCGAGTGCGGCCCGCACCGTGTGCAGCCCGTAGAGCCGCACCAGCCCATCCGCCGGGTTCTCGCCGGGCGGCACCGGCTGGCGTGGCCTGAATGCAGGCGCGCCACCGCTCTTCTCGTCGCGATGCGCGCGGCGCAGCTTGGCGTAGTGGGTGTCTTTAGGGGTCTTCGATTTGTTGTCGTTGCTCATGGCCGGCTTCTATAGCCGTGTCGTCCGGCCATGGATACAGCTGCATAAGCTGCTTGTCGGGCGAGGCGTGAGATTCAGCGCTTTTTGCCGGACTGTTGCGGTTGACAGTTTTGGGCGCTGCCGCCATAAGGCGCTTCGCGGAAGGGCTGCTCAGGCAGCCGCGACGCGTCGATGCCTCGTTGCATGGCTCCGGCGGCAGACTGGAGAGGTGCCCGAGTGGTTAAAGGGGACGGACTGTAAATCCGTTGGCTATGCCTACGTTGGTTCAAATCCAACCCTCTCCACCACTGCCGGCCCGGAAGCCCTGAAACGCAGAGCGAGCGTCGGAGCGGATCCGATGCTTGACTGAAAGGCGCGGGTATAGCTCAGTGGTAGAGCAGCAGCCTTCCAAGCTGAATATGCGGGTTCGATTCCCGCTACCCGCTCCAGATTTCCCCCAAGCCGCGGCGCACCTCGCGCACGATGCCGAAGTAGGCAGCCCCAAGCGAAGCGCTTTGCCGATAGTTCAAAGTATTCGTTGCGCGTCCAGACGGACGCGCATCTTAATCTGTGTTATCGTTGTTATCGTTGTCCCGAACCGTAGGCGGCGTTGGGCGACAGGCGTCAGCTCGCGAATTTGCTGAATATGGACGCGAGCTGGTTCTGCTGCGGCACCTGCCCGTTCGGCGTCAACTGGTCGACAAGCCCTGGCAAGGCCGCGGACAATTGCTTGAGCAGATCCTGCTGGTTCAGGCCCGTCCTTTGCGCGATCTCCTGGATGATTTGTGGCCCGAGAGCACTGCCCAGATCGCTGGGGTTGATCGGCTGGTTCTGACCGGTGCCGACCCACGAATTGGCAACGTTGCCGTGGCCGGCGTCCTTCAGTTTGTCGAGCAGTCCGCCCAGACCGCCGAGCAGTCCGCCGTCGGCGGATGCGGTTGTATCAGGCGGGACGGGGGCAGGGCTCTGCGCCGCCTCCGGCTGGGCGGAACTTCCACCGCTCAGCATTTTTCCCACCAAAAGTGCGCCGAGCGCGATCATCAGCGGCTTGGCGACGTTGCCGCCGGGAACGGCATTGTCAAACAGTCCCATTGTGGATCTCCATGTCAAATTGCCCGTCCGTCTCCAACAATGACGCATCCATGGCGAATTTCAAGCCGGTTTGAGCTTTCCGTAATCATGATTTTCAAGTTGGCTTGAGCTTTGCTTAATAATGTGGAAGTAATCGGGTGCGGGGAACGGAGAGGAAAAATGTCAATATTAAGCTGGATTATTCTCGGCGTCATCGCCGGCTTCATAGGCAGCAAGATCGTCAATAAAAGCGGGCAAGGCCTTGTGCTCGACATCGTGCTCGGGATTGTCGGTGCCATCGTCGGCGGGCTCATCTTCAGCGCCTTTGGCGCGTCGGGCGTTACCGGGCTCAACATCTATAGCCTGATCGTAGCCGTGGTCGGTGCCGTGGTTGTCCTGTGGGCCTATCACCAGTTCAGCGGCAGGCGGGCTCTGTAGAAGCCGCTCGGCAATTGCGTCGGCATTCATCCGAATGCCGACCGCCTATCTGATCCTTTTGAGGATTTCGCGGATCAGCGTGTTGAGGCCGGCTTCCAGCCCTCCCACCATGATCGGCCATAATTCCTCGAGCAGTCGCTGCCATGCGGCATCGCGCCCGTTCCTCACCGGCAGATTTGGCATCGCGCCCATTGCCGCCGTCACGTCGCGGCGCAGCCGGTCGCCGCAGGCGCTTGCGCCGCTGATCGTCGGATCGAAGGGCAGCCGGGTGAAATCCCATTTTCCGCGTTGCTCGATGCCGAGATTGCTTTCGACCTCGGCGTGCGAGAGCACCGTTTTGGGCGTGACCTTGATGCGGTAATATTTGCAGAGTTCGGCGACAACCGTGGTCATCGCGTCCCACTGCGCCCTGGTCATCGGATAGCGGCCGGCATCGAACGGCCTTTCCTCCGCCCCGGCCATGCAGCAGAGCGAAACCCCGATCGAGCCGCCGTTGCAGTTGAGCGTGTGCGCGGCATATCCCGGTTTTACCCGGCTCGAATTGAGCGCGATCGAAGGCCGGCCCCTGACCAGGCGGCCATTCCCCTCGACCAGTATGTGATACGCATCCCTGTCGGTATCGCCGGCCGAATGCGAGCCGGCCGTCCAATGGCAAATGACGCGCCTCATCGCAACATTGGGCAACCAGTCGGGCGGCAATGCCACAGAAATCCCCGCGACATAAGTTCAGTGACGGAGCACAGTATAGTTTCGTTGGCGGCCGACGCGAAAACGAAACGATAATTTGGTTGAGCGTTTTCTAACGGTCAGCTATTCGCCGGCATCTCCGGCGACCGCGTGTTCTCTGTATTGCGGCAGATCGTCGGTGATCGTGAACCACTTCGCCTTCGAGCCGACGAAGATGTGCTGCGTCGGGCGGATGGTCGGCTCGTCGACCAGGGTTCCCATGGCGACATGCACGAAGGCACCGTCGCGGACCACGGAATAGAGCAACGAGCCGCAGGTCTTGCAATGCGCGTCATGGCCGGTTTCGTCGCCGAAGATCATGAGATTGTCCTCGCCCCTCGCCAGGCTCATCCTGTCGCGCTCGATGCCGGCGAATGGCTTGAAGGCCGAGCCGGTGGTGCGCCGGCAGTTCGAGCAGTGGCAGTTCGTGGCATAGACGAACGCGTCCGCCACCGCGTACTGAACGGCGCCGCACAGGCACTTTCCGATAAGCCTGCGGTTGCGTGAATTCTGGTTGTCATCCGGGCTTGCCACGCGCTCCTCCTATTGTGCAGGCCGATTTCAGTTTCAAGCGACGACGGTCAACCGGCGCTTGCGCTCGTCGAGCGAGACGATGGTCAACCCGCTGGCCACCACCAGCAGGATGCCGCAGATGGCCAGCGCATTCGGGAGCTGCCGGAATACCACCAGGCCTGAAATCACCGCCCAGACGGTAAAGCAATAGTAGAACGGCGCCACCACGCTGGTCGGCCCGACGCGATAGGCCATGAAGATAAAGAAGTGGCCGAAGATCAGGAACAGTCCGGCGCCGCCCATCAGCAGCAGGTGACGGATTTCAGGCACCACCCACTGCTCGGAAACCAGATGCGCAACGCCGGCGCCGGCGAGCACCACAATCACCGCGGAAATGGCGACGACCATCCCCGGCACGTCGGCGGCGACCTTGCGTCCCGCCAGATCGCGCGCGGCGGACAGAGCTGCGTTGCCTAGCGCCAGCAGCGCGTAGACCGAAATCCCCTGCATTGTCGGTTGTGCCACCATCACCGCGCCGACAAAGCCGAGCCCGATCAGCGCCAGGCGTACCCCGCCGATCCGTTCGCCAAACAGCATCGAGGAGCCGACCAGCATCAGCAAGGGCGTGATCTGTCCGAGCGCGGTCGAATCGGCGATCTGCATGTTGGCGAGCGCCACCACGTAGCAAAGGATCGCACCCAGTTCGAGCAGGTTCCTGCGCAAAACCTTGGCGTCTAGGATCAGCGGGATCTGCTTGCGTAGCCCAGCATGAACAGCAGCGGAATGCCCCACAATGTTGCCGCAGCGCCGCGCAGGAACAGCACCTCATAGGGCGGCAGTCCCGCGGTTGCGAGTTTCATCATCGTGTCGTTGACGATGTAGGACCCGGTCGAAACGACCATGAACAGCGGGCCTCGTATGGCAGTCGGGATGAAATGCATCGGCCCACGAAATCAGACCGGCGCCAGGGCGGCAATGGGCCAGATCCGGCTGTAAATCCGGCAAAGCCGTCAGCCGCCGCCGTAACCATTCCATTTGCCCTTGTTCGTTCCTATATCCGCGCCACATTCTCCGAAACCGGATCACGCGTTCGGGCGGGCGAGCGCGCTCGGCGACAAGGCACTTGTGTTTTTCGGCCTTAGTCGCTAATCGCCCCGCATTCGACTGAACTGAAGGTCCAGGCCGTCCCCAGGCCGTCCAAGGAAAGAGACTATGGCAAAAGGTAAATTCGAGCGCACTAAGCCTCATGTGAACATTGGCACGATTGGTCACGTCGACCATGGCAAGACGTCGCTGACGGCGGCGATCACCAAGT